>SKIC01000230.1 GCA_007116685.1 Balneolales bacterium | reverse complement strand
GGAAAAGGTATCGAGCTTTATAAAAGTGGCGGCACCCTGATTGAAGAAAATGAGATAACTGATAATCATCGCGGAATGCGAATTTTAGATTCACCAAATGTAATGATACATGATAATCAGGTAGGGCCCGCCAAATCGAATGGTATAGACATTCGTGTTAGTGATTATGTTGAAATTGTGAGAAACCAAATATCAAGTGCCGGTGGTCATGGCTTGAATATGATTAACTCAAATAATGCCCGTATCGACAATAATGATGTTAATCGTAGCACAGTAAATGGTATGTATCTAGAATCCTCCGATTCTCTTACTGTTCATGCTAATATCGTAAACAACAGTGGTGGTAACGGAATTGGGACGGATTTTGGCTTTCGTTCATCTGATAATGCGATCATTACAGATAACACCATCATGAACAGCGAAGATTTTGGGATCTATTTTGGAGTGGATGGAACCACAGTTACAGGTAATACTCTGGCTGATAATCACGATGGAATCCGTGTAGGTTCTCCGGCTACCGTAGAAAATAACACCATAGAAAATCACCCCGGTGTTTCTGTAGAAGTAGCTGATGATGCCGAAAATGTAGTGGTTACAAAAAACCTTTTTGAAAATAACGATTTGGGGCTGAATTATTCCGGGAGTACTGAATTATTTGCTATTGAAAACTGGTGGGGCCACGAATCAGGACCATCGGGTGGAGCCACAGATCCGGAAACAGGCACCATTGCAGAGGGTAGTGGAGATCCGGTATCTGAAAATGTAAGATTCGATCCATGGTTAGGTGCTGAACCCATTGACGGTCCGTTTTTTGAGATTACCATCACAGAGACTAATTCGCCTGTTAACATAGGAGATAATCTTGAAGTTACAGTACATGTATCCAATACCGGAAATGAAGAGGATACCCAAAGTATTAGATTGCTCGATTTTGATGAGATTCAAAAAGATTTTGAGGAAATAACACTTGGAAGTGGCGAATCCACAGACTTGGTATTGATTTGGGAAACTGATGAATTTGATGCCGGAACCGGTGAGGTAATTGCACATTCTCAGAATGATTTCGACACCAAAGAAATAACCATCACAGACCCTGATGCTGTTATTCCAATCACGGCCTGTACTACAATTGACGAATCAGGAAATTATGAGCTAGAGTCCGATTTAGAGAGTGATGATACCTGTATAGTCATTACAGCGAGTAATGTTACTCTTGATGGCAATGGTTTTAGTATCACTTATATCGACAGTGATGCTTCATTTCCTCGCGGTATTGAGGTTAATAACAATGAAGATGATATGCTGGCAAATGTAAGCCTGGAAAATATAAGGGCAGAAAACTGGCATTTTGGTATCGATTTCAATGGAGTAGAAAATAGTATTGTTACGGACTCTGAATTAGAGAATAATAATACCGGCTTGCATATAAGAGATTCTGAAGAGAACACATTCAGTGAAATAACTGCTTCTGATAACAGTTCGCGTGGGGTATATCTTTCATCCTCATCAGACGGACAAACCAGAAATAACGTATTTACAGAAATCACAGCAAATAATAATGGTTCTGCCGGCGCCTATGTAACTTCCGGTCCCGATAATGAGTTCAGCCAGATGGAATTGAACAATAACGAGAACGGACTTTATATCATCGCTTCCAGCGGGAACCACTTTTCAGAAGTAGAAGCGAAAGAGAATTCACGAAATGGATTAAATCTTCGCAGTAGCTCTTTTGAAAACAGCTTTGATGAGATTGTAGCCAATAGTAACGCCTGGTACGGTGTGGAGCTGAATGAATCTGATGATAATACTTTTACCAATCTGGAAGCCTCTGAAAATGAAATGATTGGGATTCTGTTAATTGGCGATCTGCAATCGAATGAACAACTTAGCGGCAATACATTTTCAGATATTCATACCAGCAATAATACTCAAAGTGGTATATCCCTGAGTGTGGCTGCGGATAATCATTTCAGTTCAGTTACATCCGAAAATAATAGTGAACACGGTATAGAGATAGCCAGTCGTAGTTCTGAAAACCATTTTGAAGACATCACGCTAAGTGAAAATGGAGAAAACGAATTTCATTTTGGGTTGATGATTGGAACTAACGAAAATACAGAGAATCATTTCACGGATTTGAATATCAATGGAGGAACGGGTGGACTTTCCTTCGGTGGTGAAGACAATACTGTTGACGAAAGTCTGATACAAAATATGACGGAAGTCGCAGTTTATTTCACAAACGAAGCCTCAGGGAATGTGTTAGAAAACTCTGAATTGCTTAATAATACTCGTGGTATCGAAATTGATGATCAATCAACAGAGAACGAGATTAGCTTTGTGCAGATCGGGAATGCCTTGATTTCTGCAGATGCAATTGCAGTGGTAATTAATGAGGTGGAAGAACCCGCCAACTTTCCCGACAATACCGACCCTATGGGTTATTATCTGGAAATTTTGTCATTGGCTAATAATGCAGAGGTCACGTTTGTGCATTTTCACTACACCGATGAGGATGCTGCCCGGATAAGTGAGGAAGACGAATTGTCTGTTTGGAGGCTACATGACGAAAACTGGACTTCCGCCGAAGACGAAAGTTTTGAATCCGGTGTAGACACGCAAGAACAAATCGTATATGCCAATAACATTGTCGATTTCTCAATTTTCGGAGTTCTGAGTGGCGATATGGCAACTTCTGTTATGGATGATGAAACACCCGTAGCATTTGATTTACGCCAAAATTATCCGAACCCATTTAATCCTGATACTCAAATAAGTTATGCACTCCCCGAAGCATCTGATGTGCAATTGGAGGTTTTCAATATGATTGGGCAGCGGGTTGCTGTTTTGGTAAATGAGCGTCAGGCTGCGGGCTGGCATCAGGTAACCTTTGATGCCAGTAGATTAGCCAGTGGCGTGTATATCTATAGAATTCAGGCCGGTGATTTCTCTAAAACCTTACAAATGACTTTAGTGAAGTGATTCCGGTTTAAAAATATTCCTTAAGCAATTTACTACGCAGTCTCTTTTATTAGGGGCTGCGTATTTTTTTGTTAAGGTTTTCAATTATATAGTTGTGATTGCACTTGGGCTAATTTCCCATACCTGTCTACGAAATCAATCAAAAATGCCTATCTTCTCAAACATATTTTTCGAAGACTTCGAAGACATATTATTACTCAAAACCAATTTCCTTTTATATGAGCAGAAGAGTGGTCATCACAGGCCTGGGCGCCATTTCACCTATCGGTAACGACATTGATACAATTTGGGAAAACGCAGTAAACGGCCATAGTCCGGCTGCACATATCACAAAATTTGATGCCAGTGCCTTCCGTACGCAATTTGCCTGCGAACTTCAGAATTTTGACATAAAAGAGCACTTAGACAGGGCGGATATCAAGCGTTCTGATTTATTTACGCAATATGCTTTGGTTGCTTCAGACCAGGCTATAAAAGACTCCGGTTTGGATGTTGAAAAAGAAGATCCCTTTCGTGTGGGCGTGATTTGGGGAACCGGCCAAGGCGGTATGCAGACTTTCGAAGATGAGGTGATTGCTTATACCGAGTCCGGATTCAAGCCACGTTTTTCACCATTTTTTATCCCAAAACTCATCGCCAATATGGCTTCCGGTGTTATTGCTATGCGCCACGGATATATGGGCGTAAATTTCTCAACAACTTCTGCCTGCGCAACTTCAAACACTGCGATGATGGACGCCGCTAACTACATCAAATGGGGAAAAGCTGATGTGGTAATTACTGGTGGCTCTGAAGGGCCCATTACTCAGGCTTCGGTAGGTGGATTTTGCGCTATGAAAGCCATGTCAGCCAGAAATGACGATCCCAAAACAGCCTCCCGACCTTTTGATGTGGGCCGTGATGGATTCGTGATGGGAGAGGGCGCCGCTTCTTTGGTATTGGAAGAATACGAGCATGCTAAAGCCAGAGGCGCTAAAATCTACGGCGAAGTTGCAGGTTCGTCCATGACAGCCGATGCCTACCATTTAACAGCCACCCATCCCGAAGGTTTGGGCGCGAGCCAGTCTATGCGTCAGGCTTTGGCCGAAGGTGGATACACTATCGCCGATGTAGATTATCTAAATCCCCATGCAACTTCAACTCCGGTTGGTGATATCAGTGAGGTAAAAGCGGTCTTAAATCTTGTAGGTAACGGAGAATCCAAACTGCACATGAGCGCTACAAAATCCATGACGGGTCACCTGATGGGTGCGGCAGGTGCAATCGAAGCCATAATTACTGTTTTGGCTATGAACAAAAATGTCATTCCTCCAACCATAAACACCGAAGAACTGGATCCTTCTATTCCTGATTCTGTACAAATCGTATTGAAAGATGCCATCGAAAAAGAAATCAAAGTGGCTCTGAGCAACACTTTTGGTTTTGGCGGTCATAACGCCACGGTAGTTTTTGCAAAAATCTAGACTTTTTTGATGCTCTCTTTACTATGATTCGCTTTTTTTCTGTTCTTTCGGTTTTTATGGTTGCATCCTTATTTACATCCGGGATTTATGCTCAGATTACTGAGGATTTCCCAACAAATTTACCGAGAGAGCTAACTGAGGAAGAGAAAGAAAGATGGCATGAAGTGGGGATGTTTTTCAACCCCACTGTACCACCTGAATCTGTGTATCGTAGTATTGCTGAATTTGAGCGAAACGAAGGGGTTTTGATACGCTATTCCGTGGGCGCCCCATTGGCTTGGCCGCTTGATTTGATTGCCACTTTTTCGGAGCACGTCAAAGTATATACTCTGGTTGCGGATGCATCCGTAGAAGCCCAAGCCACAAATGTCTTTTCTTCAGCAGGGGTGGATATGGATAATGTGATTTTTATCCAACATCCAACAAATTCTGTTTGGACCAGGGATTACGGTCCATTTTATATCGTCAATGAAAATCATCAGATTTCGATTCTCGATTTTATTTATAATCGTCCGCGCCCTTTTGATGACGCTGTACCTGAAACACTGGCCGATGTTTTAAATCTGCCTTTTTATGGGATGGATGTGATTCATACCGGTGGAAATTATATGACAGATTCTTGGGGAATTGCGGCTTCCACGGATTTGATTTGGGAAGAAAATCAGGGGGATACATTATTTGTAGAAAACCGAATGCGGGAATTCGCAGGAATTGAAAAATACGTCGCTACTGAAGATCCCCAACAAACCTATCTGAAGCATATCGACACCTGGGCTAAATATCTCGATGTGGATAAAATTATGATCGCCCGGGTACCCCAATCGAATCCCAATTATCAATTACATGAGGAAGTCGTT
Organism: Balneolales bacterium; assembly: GCA_007116685.1. Taxonomy (GTDB): domain Bacteria; phylum Bacteroidota; class Rhodothermia; order Balneolales; family Natronogracilivirgulaceae; genus SKIC01. The sequence continues at coordinate 6,247 of SKIC01000230.1, read as the reverse complement.
GCCTATTTTCAATCCCTGACTAGCGGTTATGGTACGCCATATCAAATTTTTCGGGTAGATACTCCGATGGGGCAACCGTATACCAACGCTTTGATTTTAAATGAGCGTGTTTACGTTCCTATAACCGGTTCTGCGACTTGGGATCAACGAGCGATTGAAGCATATGAAGAAGCCCTGCCGGGCTATGAGATTTTGGGGTTTCGTGGGAATCCCTCGTTTGATTGGCTAAGCACGGATGCGCTTCATTGCAGAGTAAAAGAAATTCCGGACAGGGGGATGTTATCTTTGAGACATATTCCATATTCCGGCGAAGTGAATTTCACAAATGAGCTGGATTTTGAAATTGATATCAGACCACACAGCGGTTTTGATTTGATTAGCGATTCTCTGTTTCTGATGATCAGCATCAACGAAGCGGATTTTGATACCCTACTCTTATCCTCTGTGGACGATGTAAGGCACCGTGTGCAAGTCCCCTTGGATGAAACTGTTGAAACCATATCCTACTATTTTTTCGCAGCAGATGAATCCGGCAGAAGAGAGCATTTTCCATTGATAGGGGAAAAGGGAGCACGGTCTTTTCAAATAAACCACGGTCCGTTATCTGCTGAAAACGAAGGCACACCAACAAACGCTATCCTTGCTGAAAATTACCCAAATCCTTTCAATCCAAGCACGATTATACGTTTTGCCCTCACGGAACAATCAAATGTGCGTTTGGAAGTCTTCGACATCACAGGTCGCCGAATTGCGCTGTTGGTCGATGAAAGATTAGGAAAAGGAAACTATCAGTCCGTATTCGATGCAAGCAACTTATCTAGTGGACTGTATTTTTATCAAATCGTAGCTCGCCAGAGCAATGGTGAAACGCTAACTGCTACCGGTAAAATGACTTTGATAAAATAAGGCGGTTAAGGTTGTGGGTACGGAATATCCCAATTTATTTTGTGCTTAAAATAATACCGCTCTTCATATTCCGATACAAAGCTATACCATCCAGAAGTCATCGATTTCGCCGCATAGGGGGCTTTGGATGAGGTTTTTGTATTTCCTTTCTACCTATATTCTGTTTCTAGCGGAACTGAATATGTTGTATTGGTCGAAAAGAAATATATACCAGTATAGTCGTCTTAGACTGCGAAATCCGTGGCTCTGAGATAGATTGGCAAGGTTGACTTCCATACTCTCATTCCATGTATCGCATATTTTAAATTTGGTGAGCGTATTCACTGAATATTTATATATTTGGTGAATATAATCACCAAATATCAATTTAAAGGTAAGAACTCAGAGATATTTTGTGGTGTAATTAGACTGACTTCTGTTTGATAAGCCTTTTTGAAAGCCTCCGGCGTTTTTACTTTGGCCTTTTTGTTCCATTTGAATTCCCAGGCATTTAAATCGCTCTTATGTTCTTCTATATAGTCGATTTCGCTTTGTGATGTAGTGCGCCAAAAAACAATTTTGATCTCCGATTGCCATATCGAATATGCTTAAGCCGCTCGCTAATCAGAAAATTCTCCCAAAGAGCGCTTTTATCATTCCCACAAAAAATATTAGACTAAAAAATGGCTTCAGGACCTAATAGCCCCGTTTAATACTTTGGTTCAAAAACAATTAAAGAATAGTTTTGCTCTCAAGTTTATTTTTTATTAGATTCGAAATGTTAGCGTTAACATAAGTTCTGGAAAGGCTTTTTTACTATCGTATGACAATGTTTGCGTTGGCTTGTTCGGCAGCGTGACGATTACTGCATAAATACTAATCATAATGTCATTTGTATGCATTTTTCACCAATTGATTTCATAGTCTTTTTTGGCTACTGCTTTATCATCTTATTTATTGGCCTTTTTATTGCCAAACGAAAGGGGACAGGCGATTCGGAAGGGTATTTTCTTGCAAGCAAATCTTTACCGTGGTGGGCTATTGGAACTTCATTGATCGCTGCAAACATATCTGCAGAGCAAATGATTGGGATGGCCGGGTCGGGGTTTGTTATGGGTTTAGCTATCGCAAGTTATGAATGGATGGCGGCTTTGACTCTCATTCTTGTAGCGAAATATATGATACCTGTCTTTATCAATAAGGGTATTTACAGTATGCCTCAGTTCGTGGGTATGCGCTATGATGAGCGCGTAAGAGTAATTTTAGCCGTCTTCTGGTTGTTGGTTTACATTTTCGTGAACCTGACTTCGATTCTGTACTTAGGAGCACTCACTATGGAAACCATTCTAGGATTTCCTACCATGTATGGGATTATTGGTTTAGCAGTTTTCGCAGCGATATACACGATATATGGCGGTCTTAAAGCGGTGGCTTGGACAGATGTTGTTCAGGTAATATTCCTGGTCGGTGGTGGACTTCTTACTACCTGGCTGGCATTGAACGCATTTAGCGGTGGTAATGGAGCATTTTCCGGGTTTATGCAATTATACGAAGAAGTGCCCGGTCACTTTGAAATGATTTTTAGTCCTGATCATCCCTTTTATTACGAATTACCCGGTTTAAGTGTTTTAATTGGTGGTTTGTGGATTGCAAATGTATCCTATTGGGGCTTCAACCAATATATCATCCAAAGAGCCCTGGCAGCTAAAAGTGTGGCAGAAGCTCAAAAAGGATTAATGTTTGCCGGATACCTCAAGTTGCTGATGCCTATTATTGTTGTTATTCCAGGTATTGCAGCTTTTGGATTTGGTGTTACTCTCTTGCGTCCGGATGAGGCATATCCTTACATGTTGGGTGAATTTGTACCCATGGGGTTACGTGGTTTGGCCTTTGCGGCACTTATTGCGGCAATTGCATCATCACTCGCTTCAATGACAAACAGTACATCTACCATTTTTACCATGGATATTTTTAAGGTGCACTTCAAAAAGGATGCAACTGAAAAACAATTGGTGTTCACTGGTAGATTGGTAAGTGCCGTTGCTTTATTTATTGCCGTACTTGTAGCACCTCAGGTAGAAAATTTCGGACAAGCTTTCCAGTTTATTCAGGAATTTACAGGCTTTGTTAGTCCAGGTATTGTAGCCATATTTTTGCTTGGACTCTTTTGGAAACGAGCCACAGCTAATGCCGCTGTTTGGGCTGCCATTTTGACGATCCCTTCCGGCTTTTTCTTGCGATGGTTAATTCCTAACCTTCCGTTTCTGGATAGAATGGGCATCGTGTTTTTATTCCTATGTGCCGTGATGGTTGCAATATCCTTGTATGAATCGAAAGGAGCCCACCCAAATGCTGTTGAATACAAAAAAGACCTCTTTAAAACAGATAGCACCTTTAATCTAGGTTCCATAGGCATTTGCGCAATCCTGGCTGTACTCTACATTTTATTCTGGTAAAATCTTATGAATAATTTAGCAAAAAGAGTTTTAGAAAGATTTAAATCTAGTTATGAATCGGAGCCGCTGCTGTTTTTTTCACCCGGCAGAGTAAACCTGATTGGAGAGCATACCGATTATAATAATGGTTTTGTACTCCCGGCCGCTATTGATAAGGCCATAGTGTTAGCGTTAGCAAAAAATGATACCGGCCTAATGAGATTGCAGTCTATTGATATGCAGCCCAAATTTCACAGCCGAAAAATGTCTAAAAATCACTTTAAATCAGGCATCGATTGGGCAGATTATATTATTGGTGTTATCGATGAATTGCAGAAAGCCGGATATGATATTGACGAAGGTTTTGATTGCGTTTTTGGGGGAGATGTGCCAATTGGCGCCGGTCTTTCGTCTTCTGCAGCATTAGAGGGTGGCGTTGCTTATGGTTTGTCAAAATTATTTGATCTAAACGTCTCGCGATTGGAACTAACCAAAATCTCTCAAAAAGCTGAAAATAACTTCGTTGGTGTTCAGTGTGGTATTATGGATCAGTTCGCCAGTATTCATGGAAAAGAGAAAAGCGTCATAAAATTAGACTGCTTATCGCTTGAGCACGAATATTATCCCTTTGAATGGGACGATGTCTGCATTCTTTTATGCGATACAAAAGTTCGAAGAACATTAGCCGGCTCAGAGTATAATGTCCGTAGGCAACAATGTGAGGAAGGCGTCCGCATCATAAAAGAGACGTATCCTCAGGTGGAGAGTCTGCGTGATGTTACGTTTGAGATGCTTACAGAGCATCAGGAAAAAATGGACGAGGTGGTTTATCGCAGGTGCATGTATGTATTAAATGAAAACAAGCGCGTATTAGATGCTTGTCAGGATTTAATGGATTCGAATCTGCCGTCATTTGGTGCCAGAATGTATCAATCGCACTACGGACTGAGAGACAATTACGAAGTGAGTTGTGATGAACTAAATCACTTAGTAGATGCAACGGAAGATTTAGATAGCGTACTTGGCTCACGAATGATGGGTGGCGGTTTTGGAGGGTGCACCATTAACCTTGTGAAGACCGATGAAATTGAAAATATACAAGCCAAGATAGAAGAGTATTACAAGGGAAAGACCGGCGAGAGTCCGGGATTTCATGTGGTAAAAATTGGCGAAGGCACCCACGAGTTAGAATTAACTAAAGCGCATCAATAAGAAGTTTTAATCAAAAAATAGCATGGGAACACTTTCAGAATCGCTCTTTAACAAACCCCACAGAAGGTTAAACATTTTGACGAACGAGTGGTTGCAGGTATCGCCACATCGAACGCAAAGACCATGGCAGGGGAAAACGGAAAAAAGCGATAATGAATCACGTCCTCAATACGACCCCTCATGCTATTTGTGTCCGGGAAATACACGGGCAAACGGCGTAGTTAATCCTGAATATGACTCCACATTTGTTTTTGATAACGATTTTGGAGCCCTGCTTCCGGATTCGCCAGCGGGTAAATTAAACGAAAATGATTTACTGGTCAGTCAGGCAGAAAAAGGAATTTGTAAAGTAATCTGTTTCTCGCCTCGTCATGATTTAACCCTGCCGGAAATGTCTCTTTCAGAAATTGAGCCGGTGGTTGATCTGTGGGTAAACCAGTATAAAGAACTCGGTGAAATTCCCTGGGTCAATTATGTGCAGATATTTGAGAACAAAGGTGAGATAATGGGATGCAGTAATCCACATCCACATGGACAAATTTGGGCACAGGAATCAATACCGGAGGAACCACTCAAAGAGCTTAAACAGCAACAAGCTTATTTCGAAAAAAATGGAAGAACGCTGTTACAAGATTACTTAGAAATTGAGCTGGTGAAAGATGAGAGGATTGTAGTTCAGAATGAGCATTTTGTAGTATTGATACCCTTTTGGGCATTCTGGCCATACGAGACCTTACTCATTAGCCGACGTCCATTTGCTAGTTTTGCGGACATGACGGATGAGGAAAAAGCCGGTTTGGCAGATATCATAAAAAAAATTACCATGAAGTACGATAATCTTTTTGAGGTATCATTTCCATATTCGGCGGGTTTTCATCCGGCACCAACAGATGGAAAACCACATCCTGAATGGCACTTTCACATGCATTTTTACCCACCATTATTGCGCTCTGCAACAGTGAAAAAATTTAGTGTGGGCTATGAAATGCTGGCAAACTCGCAAAGAGATATCACAGCAGAATACGCTGCACAAGTTCTTCGGGATTTACCTGAAGTACATTACAAACAGCGGTAAATAATTTTCGATAACAAATTGGTATCACAAATAAATCAATTATAAAAGATAGAGCTAACAAACAGGGGTTATATAAATGAAAACTAGAATTTTTGCAGGCTTTTTGCTGTCCATAATTATGGGCGTATATGCTAATAATCTGTCTGCTCAGACCTATGAAATTACTGGTGCTCTGGTATCAGAGAACGTGAATCTGTTTCCTTCAGCTACAAATACTGTAAGGGAACCCCTTGTTAATATTGACGTAAAGCTATATCAAGGAGAGACGCTACTTTCAACAACAACTACTGATCAAAATGGAGAGTTTACTTTCGTACACAGTATTCAGGAGGGAAAGCTAAGAATTGTTGTTGAATCAACTTCTACACTAGAAGGAATAACTTTTGGGAATACTTCAAAAAAAGGTTTTGGAATTGGTATTAATGATAATAATGACTGGCGAAGAAAAACACGGTTACTCGATGTAGGTTGGCATTATAGTTGGAATAATCAAATTCCGGATGATTACCCTCATTTTAGCTTTGAATATGTACCTATGGTTTTCAGTGCCTTTGGGGACTTTTCAGGGATTGATGTAATTGTTGATAGAGTTAATGATTGGGCTGAAGAAGGTAGAGTAAAATACTTGCTAGGATTTAAT
>SKIC01000142.1 GCA_007116685.1 Balneolales bacterium | reverse complement strand
GTTCAACCTGAATTGGATCGGGGAAACGTTCTGCCAGATTATCACGAAATTCCTGAGTGGCAGAAGCATCCAACCAGTCGAGTTCAAATAAATCCAGAAAACTTGAGGAGCGCCGATTGTGGATGACTTCGAAACGTTGATTTAAACGAACATTAGCATTGATATCGAAATTCTGCTGACGAACCTGAGACAAAGCTAGGATGTATCTGGTTCTGCTGTTTCTGGCAAAGCGGCGGTTATCCAATCTGCGAAACGGTGCATGCAATCTGGGTACGCTATATTCTGTAGAAACTTCAAGACTCCGTAGTAAATCAGGTCCTTGAACTAAAGCAGTACTACCAACATACTCGAAACTCCCTCTCACACCAATATTGAAGTTTTCAGCACGGCCAAAAAGGTTGGTGTTGGTATATCTCGCACCGGCACCTGCTCCGAACCCGAGACGTTGCATACCGAAGAAATCTGTTCGTAAACGATGGCGTGGCAAGGTCTGCATATCAAGATGTACGGGCAGAAAACTCCGACTGAAATCGGGTAGGGCACCTCCTTCGTTCAAGCCAAACTGCCGAACAGTGAGCATGCCCAAATTCTGAAACTGATTAATTGTAGCTGTGTAAAGTTCGTGATTGTACAACTCACCAGGTTCAAAGAGTAGTTGCTCCTGCAATAATCTGTTTTGAGTTTGTGCGAACTCATCCATAATAATTACGATATAATTATCATCGCCAATGCGCAGTGTATCTGTTGTATACACGGCATCGGATTCGCTTGGACCATGGAGCGTCATGTACACATTACCAAAGTTGTAAAGGCCCCCGGGGCGAATTCTAAATAAAACATCTAATTGCAAAGAATTATCGGGATCAGGGCGGATGAAAGCCTGTACAGAATCCCGTTGTACAGAGGCATGACCATTATTTCTGAGGAAATTGATAATTCTGTCGCGCTCTTTACTCACGTTCTCAAACGAAAAATGAGATCTGGTGCGCATACTTGTATCGGAAAGAGTTGTGTGATGCAGATGGCTTTCTTCTACAAATAGCCGTCGTTGTTCTGAATCAAACCGCTTCGGGATGCCGCTGTATGTGATATCACGCAAATAGGAGCGCTCGCCTTCGTTGATGAAAAAAGAAACCTCTACTTCATTTACATCAAACTCGGTTATTAGCGTATCAACCGTTGCGGAGCGAAATCCGATACTTTCGTAGTATGCCTCAATTCGCGTGATGTCTAAACCAACTACATCTCTGTTTAAAATAGATGCGGGTTCGCCGAATCGTCCACCGGAAATACGATAAAAACTGTACCAAAGTGTAGCACGCGGTATACCAAGAAATTCCCGGTTTGTGCGTGTCCTAATAATTCTTCTTAATTCTCCGGAAGATACATTGTCGTTGTTAACAAAACGTACTCTTTTGACAATATCTTCGCTTTCTTCCTGTTCTTGAGCCAAAACTTCAGCAGGCCATACCATAAAGGCAGACAAAAGAAGAAAAAAGAATGTTATTTGAGTAATTCGGGTAAAGATGAGTGTCCTATTAGCATAACAAAGGCGATTGCACAAAGTACAATCGCCTGGGGTTATCTAAAAATACGATAAAATTTTGATATAGTAATTATACGTCGTCGTAATCGAAGCCTTCGTCTTCTTCTCCGTGGAAGAAGTCTTCCTTCATAATATAGTCAGGCCAAATTTCTTCGATATTCTCGTATGGTGTGTCGTCTTCTTCATCCAGTTCATAGAGATTATCGATGACCTGTTGGGGACAACCATTTCGCTCAGCCCACTCGATTAATTCATTTCGAGTGGCAGGCCAAGGCGCCTCTTCTAGTGTCGCCGCGAGTTCAACTGTCCAAATCATAGTTTAAAAGCTGTTTTGATTAAATTTTTTAGAAAATGTTTTCTGCGGGTAATAAATGATACTTTTTGCAAATGTCAAGTGCTTTCTGCACGTTCCCGAAAGAAATTTATTGTGCTTATTCCTCTTAAAAATCTTTCGTATTTTTCGGTCATAATAATCACGTTATAAACACAAAATTTTATGTTCTCATTCTTCTTTATAGGCATGCCGGGCGGTATGGAGTTGGTTATCATTGTATTAATCGTGCTCTTGTTGTTTGGTGCCAAGAAAATTCCTGAACTTGCACGTGGTTTGGGTCAGGGTATTAATGAATTCCGTAAGGCTTCCAACGATATCCGCAGTGAAATAGAACGCGGTTCTGAAGAAGAGGAAAAGAAGAAATCCTCTGAAAAGCAAAAAGAAAACTAACACCCAATCCATCAGAGCATTTTGGCGTACAAAAGTATATGCGAGATACAAAAAGCATTACTTGGTAAAGAGTTACATCTTTCAGAATTAGTGAAAAACTATATTTCTGATGCAGAGAGTAAGGATACTGAGATTAATGCTTTCACATCATTTCAATTCGAGCAGGCCCTAAATCAGGCTGAACTCATCCAGAAAAAAATAGAAAGTAATCAGGCGGGGAAACTCGCAGGAGCGGTATTTGGAATCAAAGAAGCCATCTGCCAGGAAGGCGAAATCGCAAATTGTGGCTCGAAAATGCTCCAAAATTTCAAAAGCGTGTATGATGCCACCGTCATTGAGCATTTGAAAAAAGAGGACGCCATCATTCTCGGTCGGGTAAATATGGATGAATTTGCAATGGGTTCGTCCACTACTACCTCTGCTTTTGGTGCAACTCGCAATCCTCATGATCTTTCTAAAGTGCCGGGAGGCTCATCCGGTGGAAGTGCCGCTGCCCTTGCTGCAAATATGGTCAATGCCAGCCTTGGTTCCGATACGGGTGGTTCAATTCGCCAGCCGGCATCGTTTTGTGGCGTAGTTGGCGTAAAACCAACTTATGGCCGTGTATCTCGTCATGGTTTGGTAGCATACGCCTCGTCATTTGATTGCATTGGTCCGTTAACGCATACTGTTGCCGATTCCGCCCTCATTCTGAACGCCATTTCCGGAGTTGATAAACGCGATGCCACCACTTCGGATATTCCGGTGGCGGATTATCTCACACAAGTAGAAAACCCAGTTTCGGGAATCCGAATTGGTATTCCCGAAGAATATTTTGGGGAAGGTTTACATCCTGAAGTGAAAGAAAAAGTGATGAGCGTATTGAGCGAACTCGAAAAGCAAGGTGCTACCTTGGTTCCAATCACTTTGCCTCATTTGAAATACGCCATTGGTACTTATTATATTCTTGCTACTGCGGAAGCGTCTTCAAATCTTGCCCGTTTTGATGGCATTAGATATGGTCACAGAGCCGATTTTAAGCGAATCAAAGAAGAATTATCCAAAGAAGAAAAGGCCATCAAAAAGTCTTTTGCTGCCGCTGAAGCCAACGATAAATCAGGATTGATAGAAGCCCTTGCTGCAGTGGATTCTCCATTGATTAGATTGTATAAAGAATCCAGAGCTGAAGGTTTTGGTGCTGAGGTGAAGCGCAGAATCATGCTTGGTACTTATGTATTGAGTGCCGGTTATTATGATGCTTACTACGGCAAAGCGCAGCGGGTGAGAAGATTGATTAAGCAGGATTTTTCCGAAGCATTTTCGAAAGTCGACGTAATTGCTTCTCCAACAGCTCCAACAACAGCCTTCGGATTGGATGAAAACCAGGATGATCCTATTCAAATGTATCTAAATGATATTTATACCATATCTGCGAATTTGGCTGGAATTTGTGCTGTGAGTGTACCTGCCGGTACAGATAAAAACGGACTTCCAATTGGTTTACAGTTTATGGCCGACAGTTTTCAGGAAGAAAAATTATTTAACGCTGCTTCCTTATCTGAAAAACAATTTTCTTAAATATGATTACTACGGATGCGGTTAAAGGGAAAAGAGTGGTAATTACCGGAGCAACTGCCGGTATCGGGAAAGCGACCGCTGAAATCTTTGCTGCAGCCGGTTCCGATTTGATTATCACAGGTCGGCGTTCTGAGAGGCTGTTGGCGCTCAAAGAAGAATTGGAATCACAATATGATATCCGCGTTGAAGTAGCTGCTTTTGATGTGAGAGATTTAAAAGCCTGCAAAAATTTTAGCAAAAAAATAGATGCCTCAACGGTAGATATTCTCATAAATAATGCCGGTCTTGCTTTAGGCAAAGAAGCTATTTACGAAGCGGATGTGTCTGATTGGGATACCATGATAGATACCAATGTGAAAGGCTTGCTTTATTTGAGTAGATATTTTTCGGAAGCCTTTCGTGAAAAAAATAGCGGTCATATCATCAATATTGGCTCAGTAGCCGGGTTGGAAGGATATGCCGGTGGTGTGGTCTATTCTGCTACTAAATTTGCTGTGCGAGCCATCACGGAAGCCACAAAAAAAGATTTGCACGGCACAAAAGTCAGAGTGAGTTTGATAGCTCCCGGATTATTGGAGTCAGAGTTTAGCGAAGTTCGCTTTAAAGGCGATAAGAAAAAAGCCAAAGAAGTCTATAAAAACACTCAGCCTCTTAAACCGGAAGATATTGCAGAGGTGATTCTTTTTACTGCATCCCGACCTGATCACGTTAATATTTTTGATATGGTTGTTTATGCCACCTATCAAAGCGGACCTGTTTTGATTCATCGTGATGACTCGTAGTATTTTACTTGCCGTGATTGTATCGGCTTTATTGCTGGCCTGTGGTAGTGATGACACTGCCAGAATTACATTGGATGATCAGGGAAGGGAAACCCCTACATTCTCTTCTGAGAGTGCATTTGAGTTCATTGAGAAACAGTTAGCTTTCGGTCCGCGAGTTCCTGGAACTCCGGAACACGTATCTGCTAAAAACTGGAAGGTGGAGCAATTGCGAGCATTTTCGGGCGGACAAGTTTTTGTGCAGGAATTCAGCAGAACTGTTTATGGTAATGATCTGGATATGTTCAACATTATTGCTGCTTTTAATCCTCAGGCAACAGATAGAGTTCTATTGGCTGCTCACTGGGACACCCGGCCCAGAGCTGACGAAGAAGGAGATCCTGAAAAAGCCGAAAAACCCATAATGGGTGCAGATGATGGTGCCAGCGGTGTGGCTGTTTTACTAGAACTGGCACGTATAATGAGTGAAAATCCTCCACCAATTGGTGTTGATATTTTACTTTTTGATGGCGAAGATTATGGCAAAACCCAGGATTTGCAATACTATTTCATGGGCGCAAGATATTGGACAGAAAATCCACCTGTGGCTAATTATCAGCCGAGATTTGGAATTTTATTAGATATGGTTGGTGCTGAAGGTGCCACATTTCCTAAGGAGAGATATTCTCTGGATTATGCAGGCGGGGTAGTAGAGCAAATTTGGAATATCGCGGCTGAGCTTGGCTATGATAACTTTTTTATCAACCAAACGGGGCAGTATGTTCTTGATGATCATTGGATTGTGAATACACAATCCGATATCAGAATGCTAAATATCATCAATCACAGAACAAATGGACGTTCCGGAATATTTGCGAATCATTGGCATACCCATAAGGACGATATTGATATTATCAGCAAGGAAACACTACAGGCAGTGGGTGATGTGGTGACAGAAGTAATCTATAACAGGTTGAAATAAAAGGTAATGAACACATATTTGAAACTGAGTTTCCAAATGTCTGAAGAAATTCAGGATATATTTATTTCTGAATTTGATGATTTCAAATTTACAGGTTTCGAACAGTTCGACAATCGCATGGATGCCTATATTCTTGCTGAGGATTTTACCCAAAAGGAAAGAGCAAGTGTTACTGATTTCCTAAAGGGATATCCGGAGGAATGCAGTCTGGATTCTGAAGAAAAGATTGAAGATCAGAACTGGAATGAGAATTGGGAAAAAACCATAAAGCCCGTGCGCGTTGATCCTTTTTTTATCACGCCAACCTGGTCTGATGAGTATCAAAAACTAAAGGATATTATACCGATTTTTATAGATCCCAAAATGGCTTTTGGTACGGGTTATCATGAAACTACACGCTTGATTATGCGATTACTGCCATCCGTTGTAGTTGAAGGTCAACGAGTTTTGGATGTGGGTACAGGCACAGGCATTTTGGCAATAGGAGCGCTTAAGTTGGGTGCGAAATCCGCTGTTGGCGTAGATATCGACGAGTGGAGTTACGATAATGCCATTGAAAACGCTGAGCGAAATAAGGTATCGGAAAAATTGATTATCCGAAGTGGTTCTTTGGAGGCCATCCCCGAGAAAGAACAAAAACCATTTGATTTGGTACTGGCAAACATCAACCGGAACGCACTTATGCAAATTGCAGGAGAATTAGTTGCTCAGGTGGAATCTGGTGGGACATTAGTTTTATCTGGTTTGCTTTATGAAGATGAGCCCGGAATTCTGGAACATGATGTTTATAAGAATCTGGTTTTTCAACAAAAAATGCAGGAAAACGACTGGATAGCCTTGGTTTTCAAAAAGCCATGATGAAAGCGGCCATAGACATAGGTTCAAACACTTTACTTTTACTGATTGCTGAAATTAGTGATGGTAAAATCGAAGTGCTTCACGAAGAGCAACAAGTCCCTCGTTTGGGTAAGGGCGTAGATAAAACAGGCGCTCTAAATATCGAATCTATGGAAATAGCTTTGAACGGTCTCATGCACTACAAAAGGGTAATTGATACTTATGGCGAGATTCCTGTCGTAGTTACTGCAACATCCGCAGTTAGAGATGCTTCAAATGGAGTTGCTTTCCAGGAAAGAGTATTTGAAGAAACAGGATTTCGATTCAAAATCCTTAGTGGCGATGAAGAAGCCAGAGTAACGTATCAAGGTGCTCTCTCTATGTTGGATGGACACAGAGAAACATCGGTCGGGGTGATTGATATAGGCGGAGGATCCACAGAAGTTGCCATTGGCTCAAATGGGGAATTAGCGGATTATCACTCTTTTAATATCGGCTGTGTGAGATTCACTGAGCGTTATCTGGGGAATCCGCCCGTTTCGCAAGCGCTCAGAGAAGATTGCCGTGTGGCCATTCGTGAAGAATTGAGCAAAGTTTCATTACCTCTGTCTGATTGCCAAAAATGGTGTGGTGTGGCGGGTACGGTTACCTCTTTGGCTTATTTGCTGCAAAATTTGACTGAATACTCCACTGAGAAAATCAATAATACGGTCATCAGCAGAGCAGATTTATCTTATTGGGAAGAAAAATTGGGAAATCTGACTGTACAAGAAATGGAGCAAAACTGGCCCATAGTGATGAAGGGAAGAGCCGATATTTTTATGGCCGGGATACTGATTTTAGATGAGATTTTAAGAATTTCAGGAAGTGATGAAATTGTAGTTTCTACCGGTGGAGTGCGCCACGGTATGATTCTTCAATAATTATTCAGGAATTGAGATTTTCATTCGCACCGAATTACCGCTACCCACATTTGCGATAGACCAATTGAACACATTATTGTGGGCATGCATTACGCGATCGGTTGAATTCCACTTCATCAAAGTTAGCGCAACTTCGCTGCCTTCGGGGTATCGCTCACCCCATTCATTTATATCAGTTGGTTCGTAATAGATATCAAATACCAAGATACCCTGACTCACTGTTCTTGTGTAATCCTTTTTGTAGGCATCGGTTCTTATAGGATTAGGGCTGTCTTCGCCTTCTAAAATTGCAAAATGAAATCCATCACCTTGAAAAGAAGTAGCATTTGGTCCGTGAAAGCCTTTTTGATCTAAACCACCACCGATTAATGTAAATTTCTCACCTTCAAATTCCGCAGGAATATTGGAGATTTGCAATTGGACGTAGGCAAAACCTTTGGGCGGATCTTCACTAATTTCTTCAATGGTCCAATTGTTTTCTGGAATTTCCTTACCAAACAAAACGGGAGTAGTTTCCCAATAGGTATTTTCCAATTCCGGCTTTGAGTCGCACGCAGTCAAACAGAAGAGCAGAAAGCCGAAAAATATTTTTGATAAAAGAATGAATTTATTCTTTAGTAAGTACATAATACTGAGCGAGTTCACCTTCGATTCTGTTACCTTCCGTATCTAAATGCAAAAGGTAATTTTCAGCTACAAAATAAGAACGTGGTTGATCGAAAGAATCGAGAATTACTGTGTTGCCGGCATTATTCCATCTAAAAGTACCTTCAGATGTGAAATCACGATTTGATTTTCCGATATATCTCTCCTTGAGTTCGAAACTGTTGTCGTAATTGATTCTCAATTTTGTTTCGATACCTTCGCAATCAGCACAGGGGAGAGTGCCAACATATAAACCTTCCCAATCCAGAGAAACTTTAGCATAACTGGCAGGAGCCGGATTTTCCTGTATTACGGTGTCTCTTTGATACTGCTCTTGCTCAACTTCAGAAGTACAATTAGTCAGAAATAAAATTCCAATTGCAATGATTATATATGTTCGTTTCATTATTCTCGATCCAGACTCATTGAATTTTAAAAATATATCAAGCCTAAAGAGATTAGTACTTTAGGGTTTCGATTTTCCGACAGTCATATTCTCATTTATTATCGATTCCAAGGTTAGATTGAAATCTTTTGTCTCTGTGGGTATAAAATCTCTACCGGTAATCTGATTGAATAATTCAGCATAGCGTTGATAAACTTCAATTCTGAACTCATCGGTTAGATTTGGTAATGTTTCCCCATCTTTACCGAAAAATTTATTCTCCATCAACCATTCTCTCACAAATTCTTTCGAGAGTTGCTTTTGTGGCTCATCATTGGACAAGCGTTCTTCGTATCCATCTGCGTAAAAGTATCTGGATGAGTCTGGGGTATGAACTTCGTCAATCAGTGTTAATTGAGATTGATACAAACCGAACTCATACTTTGTATCAACCAAAAGCAATCCTCGCTTTTCTGCTATTTCAGTTCCCCGCTCAAATAGTTTCAGTGCGGTATTTGTAATAGCTTCCCAGAGTTCCGGACTAACAATTTGGCGCGTTAAAATTTCTTGTTCAGAAATATCCTCATCATGTCCCTGATCGGCTTTAGTGGCAGGCGTGATGATGGGAGTGGGGAAGCGTTGATGTTCCTTCATTCCATCCGGGAGTGTAACTCCACAGAGTACTCTGCCACCGTTCTTGTAGACTCGCCAAGCGTGACCGGTCAGATATCCACGAACCACAACTTCTATGGGAATTACCCGGCAATCTTTTGCGATAGTAACATTAGGATGGGGGACACTCAGTAGATGAGTTGGTATTATATCCTCAACCTGCTCCAAGAAAAAAGAAGCAATAGTATTAAGAATTTGCCCCTTATAAGGGATTGCTTCCTGAAGGATGTGATCAAAAGCAGAAATTCTATCCGTAGTAACAATGGCAAGTTTCTCGTTATATAAGCGATAAACGTCCCGAACTTTACCTCTGTAAATGTTCTTCTCGAGAAAACCTGCAACATTTGTAGTCTGGATACAGTGTGCTAAAGCTTCTTTCATTGACAAAGTTTATCAAGCAGTCTCGCGTTCAATTAAAATCGGTTTAATGATAGACTGTTTGGGCTCTTGATCAGGATCTTTGATAAGTTCAGCCAATCTTTTAATAGCTTTAATGCCCACATCATACATTTTCTGATCGATGGTTGTCAAGCCCAGGAAACGGGATATTTTGATGTTATCATAACCCATAATGGCGACATCTTCAGGTACGCGTTTTCCTATTTCTTTCAGTGCATGAATGGCACCAATAGCTTGTGCGTCATTAGAGCAAAAAATTGCTTCCGGAATAGCTTCTCGGTCTCTGTAAATTTTGATGGCTTCGTAACCGGCTTCTTCACTAAAGCCCGCATGCTTAGTAGTAATTCCGGAAACGAAATAATTTTCGTCCATTTCGAGATTGTGCTTTTTCAAAGCATCACGAAAACCTTGTTCTCTTTCATCAGAAATTTGAGATTTCGAATGTGAGCGAATCATCCCAATTTTTTTGTAGCCTTTTTTGACAAAGTGCTCCGCCGCCAAATAGCCACCTTGATAATTATCCCAATAGAAATAATTGTAATGTGAGTGATTGGCACCAATTAAAATAACCGGAGAGGTAAATGATTTCAGAATTCGGTGAATTTCATCATCAATCTCAATAGAGAATGCCAGAATGGCATCAGGAATACCACGCTCTAGAAATTTCTTGAATTGTTCTTCAGGATTGACCGATCCGGTGTTGTAAATAATAAAGTCGAGGTCAATATCTTTTATTTCATCTTTAACCCCTTTTAAAACTTCATTAAAGAACGGGGTAGTGAAGGTGGGAACAGCAACTGCGATCATTTGCGGCTCGCGCTTAGCAAGTTTTCGCGCATTTACCTGAGGACGAAAATCTAACTCATCAATTGCTTTTTGAACCTTGGTTTTGGTTTCGTGAGAGACATAAGGTGAATCATTAAGAACCCTTGAAACCGTGGATATGGCCACATTAGCCTTCTTGGCTACATCGTAAATTGTTGTTTTCTTAGACATTATCTAATAATTTTTTGCATTATAGAGCGGATTAAATATACTGCTTTTTATTCACTTCTAATACTTTTAAGTAAGATTTCGTGATTTATATAAAATTCAAAATAAAATAATGCGTTATGCTTTCTTTTCTAATGAATAGTGAGATATTGTAGGTAGCCTATTTTATTTCAAAGTCGGAACGCTAGGAATAGGATTGTGCTTTATTGAATACAGTATCCAATTCACGATTTTATTACAGCATCATGCCTATTGCACAAACCCTTATCAGATTCCCTTATTCGAAAATGTTTCGTCCGGTTTATGAGCGAACCTCATTCCATCGTAATGTTATTGATGAGCTTGAGAGTCCAAGATTAAAGTGGGCCTATGCACATTGCCGTGAAATCACCCGTGAATACGCCAAAACTTTTTATCTGTCCACGCGCTTTTTACCTAACCAAAAGCAACGCAGTATATTTGCTGTATATGCGCTCTGTAGATTTCTTGACAATTTGGTAGATGAGACCGAAGATTTAATTCGGGACGAGAAAATCACTAAAGAAGAAGTTTTACAACAATTAGAAAGCTGGAAAACGCAGCTTAAAATGGCTTATGAAGACCCTGATGCTGATAATCCTATTTTACTAGCTTTTTCAGATGTTCTCAAAACCTATCATATTCCTATCAGCCTACCATTTGAGTTGATGGAAGGCGTATGTATGGATTTGCATAAAGACAGATATAATAATTTTAACGAGCTATACGATTATTCTTACAAGGTAGCTTCTGTTGTTGGATTAATGACTAGTGAAATTTTCGGCTACAGCTCAGAAAAAGCTTTACCTCACGCTATTGATCTTGGAATTGCTATGCAATTGACCAATATCCTCAGAGATGTAGGCGAAGATATCGGACGTGGTCGAATTTATCTCCCTCTTGATGAAGCGGCACAATTTGGTATATCTGAGCAGGATATATTAGATAAAAAGCTCAGCCCCGGAATGATTGAGTTTTTAAAATTCCAAATCAGACGTGCCAGAGATTATTACGAATCTGCTGATAAAGGTATTCCAATGCTACACAAAGACGCCCGCTTGCCGGTATTTTTGGCACGAGTAAACTACAGCAGAATTCTGGATAGACTAGAGGAGAATGATTACCAGATTTTTG
>SKIC01000169.1 GCA_007116685.1 Balneolales bacterium | reverse complement strand
TAAACTAATATCTAGCAATTTATCAAAATCGATGACTTCTGCAGTTTGAGAAATCATTTTTGAATAAATATGCTCCCAATCCGGAATGTATAATAATGGGTCAAAACAAACTCTGACTCTCCAGCCATCATCTAAGGCTCTCTTCATAGCATTAAGGCGTGAGCGGGTGGGAGGAGTGCGAGACTCATGCTCTCTGGCAACTTCTTCAGGAGAGATTGTCCAGGCTAAAATCACATTCTCAATAGGTTCTATTTTTGAGATTGCTCTGTAATTTGCACTTTTGGTTCGTAGCTCTAAAGTCAACTCCGGACGCTCTTTGGCAAAGGCAATCCAATTTTTAGAGTAAGGCAAAATATGTTCGAAGGCTAGCAAATCGGTATCATACGAGATACAAAGAAACATGGGACCGCTGGAGAGTTCTTCATCCGTTGCTTTAAAATAATCCTCTTCATTTACGAACATCACAGCATTTGCCGAAGGGTACATACCCTGCAAATAGCAATACGAGCAATCGTACACGCAGTTTAGGGTAAGTGCATTGTAGAAAAAACGAGAAAATCCGTAACCATGTGCAAATCGAGACCCATCATATAAGAAATTGTTCTCTCTCTTAGCCAGAATTAATTTTTGACTCTTTTTCTGTGAGCGCCAATCTTGTCCGGATCGGTTAAAAACATCTTTATAATGAGCTACCTCAATTACCACGGCTTTTGGGAATCGCTCCAAAATTTGCAAAGTGTTGTGGTGACCTCTTATAGATTTCTCCACATAAATATGGCTAAAATCAGAGTAAAAGGCTTTTTCTGAACTCATTATAGATTGTTTTCTGTTGGGATTTTGAAATTTGTTCCGGTTTTTCGGGAATTTCAGGTAATGGTTTATCAGAACTGATTAGAAAATATCTAAGCACTTGACGTAAATCCCGCTCCTGTGTGGTTGTTAATCTAAGTATATCACAAACCGATGAAAACCATTGCTCAGTTTCCTCTGTAAATAAATTATCAGCTTTGATGGCTGCTCTATACGACTCAACAAAATCAGCAATAGAGTCTAGTTGAGTGGATATCAGCGATTGTACTTGTTCTGAACGCAACCATTCTTCGCTTCCAAAATCAGAGATTATTTTTATAGACTGAGCTGCATGAGGGGGAAGATATAATTGAGCTGCGTGGAAAAATCCTGATGCCTCCATATCAAATAATGCGGCTTCTGTTGATTGCTGAGAGTCTACTGGTTTCGGATGCGTTTCTAAATGTTCTAATGGAAACGGCGATTTGATGAGCAAATCCGGGTAATAAACTATTTCAGTGTTTACGTCTTTTGCGGAAGCGATTAAATATACATCTCCTTTAGTCAAAGAATCGTTTGCACCACAAATTCCGATATTTAACATCAATAAAGGTTGGTTTTCCTGATTACTCAAAAATGACGTAACGGCTGAATTACAAGACAAAGAGCCAGTACCTGAGATAATCAGAAATACATCATTTTCACCTTTAAAAAAACGAATGGAGCGTATGCTTTTATATTGCTTTAGCTTAAAGCAATCAATAAGTGGACGAGCCTCATCTAAAAGTGCAGTTACAAATACAATCATGGGGCAAAAATACAAAAGAGGAGGGAACAAATTCTCAGAAGATTGGAATGGCTCTATACTTATTTGCGTATATTTGCCCACATGAAAACAAATGAATTACCAGATAGTATTTTCCCGGATTTCGAAGCATTTTTGAATAGTTATGTGACAGAGCACAAGAGGTCGCTTTTTAAGAAGATATTGGCAGATCGCACACGATATCTAACCGTTGTACTCGAAAATCTTTTTCAACCCCATAACGCGAGTGCCGTTTTACGAAGTTGTGATTGTTTTGGCATTCAGGACGTACATATCATTGAGAACAAGCAGGAATTTGAGATTACCCGTGGCATTACTATGGGTGCTCATAAATGGCTCGATTTAGAGTATTATAATAAAGAAGATGCGAACAATACGGAATTGTGTTTTAATGGTTTAAGAAACAAGGGCTATAAAATTGCTGCAACCTCTCCTCATAAGGAGGATTTCTCCATTTCTGAATTACCATTGAACCAAAAGACGGCATTGGTTTTTGGCACTGAAAAAGACGGTCTTTCAGAATATGCACTCGAAAATGCCGATTATCACGTTCGAATTCCGATGTATGGATTCTCTGAGAGTTTCAATATTTCTGTATCAGCAGCATTGGTATTATATGAGTTAACCAAACGACTGAGAGAGTCTGATTTGCCTTGGAATCTAAACGAAAATGAGCAATATTTGACTTATATAGAATGGATGCGAAGGTCGCTGAAATACAAAGAATCTTTAGAAAATCACTTTTTCACACAACACAATTTACAGGTCTGACATCATGATTACTTACGATATAATTCGATTCTCAAAACGCATAAAACTTCTCAATAAAATAGATCATCAGGATGTAGCCTTATTCAATAGCGATCCATATTTCGCAGTACCGGCAGTTTCAGCATTATTATCAATCCCGGAAAAAGACATCATGGCTAAAATGCGCCTTCATGAGCACATTTCCGTTGATTTAGAATTTCATGAGGCCGACAGTACCCACGTTGTTCATGATGGTGTTTCAGCTACGGGAAGACCAATTGTTTTAGGATTAACCTGGCGTGGACTCAAAATGATTTGTGCTGAATTTAATTCTCCAAAAATCAATCAACTTGCAAAAGATATTGTGACGGTAGAATACATGGCTTCAAACCCTAGAACCCTGGCTCATTATTTTTCTAAAAAAGACCAAAAAGGAAGTGAACCTAAGACGAGTATGTTATAGGGATTGCAGTGAATAATTGACAACTGATAAAACTCAAAGAAAACAAAACCCAGCAGATGATTTCCACCCTGCGGGTTTTATATACTACTTTAGTAAAGTAACCTTAGTTCTTATCAGGTGGTGAACCCACCATCAACGATGAATTGGTTTCCTGTGATGAATGAACTTGCATCGGAAGCCAAATATAAAGCCATGCTGGCGATTTCTTCATTTGTAGCATAACGGCCAAGAGGCACCATTTGCTCAAATCCCTTTTTCACTTCCTCACCCTTGCCTGGATTGAATTGATCTTCAAGAGAGCGCATC
>SKIC01000209.1 GCA_007116685.1 Balneolales bacterium | reverse complement strand
AGACCATGTAAGATTCGGTCGTAAAATGTTTAATTCTTCAAAATCCACATTGTCATTACCACGGATTAGTGTTTTCATAACCCGACCTGTAACAGCATTCATAACGACCACATCAAAATAACCACGACGGTTGGTAATTAAAGCAATTCTGTCGCCTTGAGGAGAAATTGCAGGACTAGTATTAAAAGAACCACCCAATTCTCTAACCGTGAGATGCGTCGCAAAATCTTTCAGATTTTCACGTTTGGTTACTTCCGGCCAATATCTCTTTTTCAACCAATCATGAAATTGTGTATTCAAATCAGTCATTGACAAACCTGTAGATTGTCGTAATCCAGCCTCAACACTACGAGTGGTTCGGATTCTTTGCAGGATTTCTCCAATTTTCTCGCGCCCGTACACGTCTTGAATAAAATACCAGAAAGTTTGTCCACCGCGATAAGCCAAAAAACCACCCATTTGTGGTATAGGAACCAAAATTCCGCTAACTGTGAGATCGCGCATGAACATATCCGTATCAGTATCCCAGCCTATGGAAGTAAATTCCGCCAGACCTTCTTCAAACCAAAGAGGAAAAACTAACTGAATATTGTTCTGTACGATGGACTGAATTGTTCCACCGTAAAACATATCATTGAATACCGCATGAACCAATTCATGGTGCAAAACCTGACGGTAATCGGCATAATTTCCCATAAATGGGATGGTAATTCTATTCTTAAACTTATCCGTTACCCCACCAATCCCCTCAGAATTTACAGGAAGTGGTACTACATTTGTCTGCGAAAAATCAATATGGGAATCATAGATAATTACGCTTATGCGATCATTTATTTCGTGGCGAAAATCTGCAGATAGTTGTCTTAAAGCAGCTTCAAGACTATATGCTGTAAATTCAGCGAGGTAATAATTTTTGGCATCGTAATAATGAATATCAAAATGCTCAGATTGAATGTAGCGCCAATCAAAATCTGTGTATTGCACTCTGTTTTTACCAAAAGCAAAAAATTGAGCTTGCGCCTCAGATGGGACAAGTGTAAAAGCAGTGGCTAATAAAAACAGAAATACTAAAGAGGTTCGGATTCTTTGCATTTAGTCAGATTTTCTTAGAATTCTTAGAGAGTAACGTAACAATGCTGAACTTCATTCTGTGTTAACGAACCAAATCGAAATCTATGGTACGCTGTTCGATATTTGCAGAAACCACCTTTACCCGAAGTTCACTGCCTAATTTATATTCACGACCCTTAGACCTGCCGTACAAAAGATGACGTTTTTGGTCATATACATAGAAATCGTCATCTAAATCACGCATGGAAATCATACCTTCGCAGTAGTTTTCTTTTAAAACTACGTAAATGCCTTTTTCGGTGACACCGGATATTATTCCGTCAAATTCCTCACCAATACGATCTGCCATGTATTCCACTTGTTTTAGTTTGATGGAATCTCGCTCAGCTTGAACTGCCATGCGTTCTTTTTCGCTGCAATGCTCTCCTAGTTCTGCAAGCTTTCCATAACTCAGTCCTTTCGTATCGGCAGCATATTGCTTTAACAAACGATGTATAATCACATCCGGATATCTTCGAATTGGACTCGTGAAATGCGCATAATCCCGAAAATTCAATCCAAAGTGACCAATATTTTTAGGACTATATTCCGCCTTAGCCATAGATCGTAAAACCAAATCGTTGATCGTGTTTTTCAGCGTTGAATCTTTAACTGCATTCAGCAACTTATTGATTTCTTTTGGCTTAACATTGTCGCTGACCTGAAAATCAATTCCGGCAACACGTACGTTTTCGGCAATGTTTCTGAGCTTTTCCGGATCCGGCTTGTCGTGAATCCTGTACAGGAACGGATACACTTCTTTACCGGGCTTCTTGCCACTTTTGGCGCGTAAGTTTTTGACGTGTTTTGCCACAGTTTTATTCGCGAGCAACATACACTCTTCTACCAAGCGGTGGGCTTTGAGACGCTCTTTTACTTTAACATCCAGTGGTTTACCATTTTCATCAACAACAAAACGCGGTTCGGGAGTATCAAAATCGAGCGAACCGGAATTCATTCGATTTTCTGTGAGCGTATCTGTCAAAGTTACGAGTTGGCTCATCTGTAATGAAAACTCATGCTTTTTCCCTTGGATAACTTCCTGCGCCTCCTCATAAGTAAATCGAAAAGCTGAATTAATTACCGTTTCATCAATGGAATACGCAACAACTTTGCCTTCCGGAGTTACTTCCATAAAACAGCTGTACGTTAATTTGTCTTCATTTGGGCGCAAACTACAGACTCCATTACTTAGTTTTTCGGGTAACATAGGTATTACTCTGTCAACTAAATAAACTGAAGTTGCCCTGAGAACAGCCTCTTTATCGAGGATAGTATCAGTCTTCAAATAATGCGTAACATCCGCAATATGTACACCTAAATAGTAATTTCCGTTGTCCATAATTTCAATGCTAAGCGCATCGTCAAAATCTTTGGCATCTACGGGATCAATAGTAAAAACAACCTCACCACGTAAATCTCGCCTTCTCTCATATTCTTCTAACGGGATATCTTCAGGAATACGGTCTGCAAATTTATCAACCTCAGGAGGAAAAGATGACGAAAGCTGGTTTTCTGCTAAAATGGATAAAATGCTGGCATCATTGGTGCCTTTTTTCCCGAGCACCTCTTCAATTTTGGCTTCGGGCATAGACTTCGGATGAACCCAATCCATCAGGCGAAACATGACCTTATCCTGATCTTCCGCACCATTCAGATTTTCCGGAGCCACAAAAAACTCCACACGAGCTGATTTTTCGTCCGGTTCAATGTAAAAAGCACCGGGAGTGTCTTCAATTAAAGTTCCTACATACTTTCTGTCTGCTCGTTGGGTTACCTGCTCCACTACGCCTTGTTCTCTGCCATCTCTACCCGAACGCTGCAAACGAATCAACACGGTATCGCCTTCAAGCGCAACTCCCGTATTTTTTCTGGGGATACGAATATCCTGATCATAATTTTCTACTCGCACAAAACCAACACCGTGCCTGTTCGACATAAATGTCCCTTTCAAGTAACTGGAATTCGTTTCTGCAAGCGAATCCAACCTGAGTTTTACATCTCCTTTGGCATTTCTGCGGAGGATTT
>SKIC01000133.1 GCA_007116685.1 Balneolales bacterium | reverse complement strand
GATTCGTTTTTCGCCGGCGCATTTGCGCTAGCCGGCTTTTTTATTTCGTTTTATCGCTCCGCTCGACCCCGGGCTACCAATATTCCGCTCCTCCGGAGCTTGAGCTGTAGTCAAGAAATCGATTTGCAAACAAACCCCAATTTTGGCACCAAATAGATTATTCACAATGAATTCTTCACCAACCGCACCAATCCCAAAACCTTCAACATTCTACGTTCTACCTTCAACCATAAATCCCTAAACTCTAAACTCTATCCCCTATCCCCTATCTTCTTCCATCTCCCCATTCTTAGCAATTGTAAAAAGTCTTTATATCGGCACTGACAAATCGTATCCATTGGGAATGGTGAAGGGCTTTTAGTAGATTCATATCGTAGAAATTTATCCATTGGCAATTTTATTATTCTCACAGGCCAATGAATTAATCATCATTTAACTTTACAAGAACATGAGTAGCGAAAGCAAATGCCCTTTTAGCAATGGTAACGGCGCTCCTAAAACTGTTGCCGGTGCCGGTACTGGTATTAGAGACTGGTGGCCGAATCGCCTGAACCTTAATATTTTAAGACAACATTCATCGAAATCTGATCCTATGGGCGAGGATTTTGATTACGCTGAAGAATTCAAAAGCCTGGATTTGGATGCCGTTAAGAAAGATATTTTTGATCTGATGACCGATTCTCAGGAGTGGTGGCCTGCCGATTTTGGTCACTATGGTCCCCTCTTCATTCGTATGGCTTGGCACAGTGCGGGAACCTACCGCGTGCAAGACGGCCGTGGCGGCGGTGGAACCGGAGATCAGCGTTTTGCACCTCTCAACAGCTGGCCGGATAACGTGAACCTTGATAAATCTCGTTTGCTCCTGTGGCCTGTTAAGCAAAAATACGGTCGCAAACTTTCCTGGGCAGATTTGATGATTTTGGCAGGTAACTGCGCCCTCGAATCAATGGGATTCAAAACTTTTGGCTTTGCCGGTGGACGCGAAGACGTATGGCAGCCAAACGAAGACGTAAACTGGGGTCCTGAAAGCGAATGGCTTGGCGATAAGCGTCATGATGAAAAAGGAAATTTAGAAGGCCGTCTTGCAGCAGACCACATGGGCTTGATTTATGTGAATCCGGAAGGACCAAACGGAGAGCCTGATCCTTTAAAATCTGCGCAAAATATTCGTCAGTCTTTCAAATTGATGGCTATGAACGACGAAGAAACCGTAGCTTTAATTGCCGGAGGACACACCTTCGGAAAAGTGCACGGTGCCGGATTAGAAGAGCATCTTGATCGCGAGCCAGAGGCTGCTCCTATTGAAATGCAGGGCCTTGGCTGGAAAAGTTCTTTCGGAACCGGAAAAGGAGCCGATACCATCACCAGTGGTCTAGAGGGAACCTGGACTTCCACTCCTACCCAATGGAGCATGAAGTATCTGGAGAACCTGTTCAACTACGAGTGGGAAAAGTACAAAGGCCCCGGTGGAAAATGGCAATGGCGTCCGGTTGATGGCGGCGGCGAGGGAACCATCCCCGATGCGCACGATCCTGAAAAAAAGCATGCTCCATTTATGCTTACTACTGATGTTGCACTTCGTGTTGATCCTGATTACGAAAAAGTATCCCGCAGATTCCTGGAAAATCCTGATGAATTTGCCGATGCTTTTGCGAGAGCCTGGTTCAAACTTACTCACCGTGATATGGGACCAAAAGCAAGATATTTAGGTCCTGAGGTTCCTGAAGAAGATTTGATTTGGCAAGATCCAATTCCAGCAGTGGATTACGAAATCATCAACGATACAGATATTGCAAGCTTGAAAGAAACCTTGCTTTCCTCCGGATTGAGTGTTTCTGACCTGGTTAGCACAGCTTGGGCTTCTGCCTCTACCTTCCGTAACTCTGATAAGCGTGGCGGTGCCAATGGTGCCCGTGTACGTTTAGAGCCACAGAAAAATTGGGCTGCTAACAACCCTGCACGTTTGGAAAGAGTTTTAGGTGTACTGGAAGATATCCAGAAGAACTTTAACGATGCGCAAAGCGGCAACAAGCAAGTTTCTATTGCAGATTTGATTGTACTTGGTGGCTGTGCTGCCATTGAAAAAGCTGCTAAAGACGCCGGCTTTACCGTGGAAGTTCCATTTACTCCGGGTCGTGCGGATGCTTCTAAAGAGCAAACCGAAATTGATTCCTTTGCTTATCTGGAGCCGGATGCAGACGCTTTCCGTAATTATTACGAAAGCGATATTGCAACCGCAGAAGAAATGTTGGTTGACAAAGCACAACTACTTAGCCTCACCCCTCCTGAAATGACAGTATTGTTGGGCGGTATGCGTGTCTTGAACACCAATTATGACGAATCTGCGCACGGTGTATTCACCGAGAAGCCAGAAACATTAAGCAACGACTTCTTCAAAAACCTGCTTGACTTGGGAACAACCTGGAAAGCTGTTTCTGATGACCAATACGTATTTGAAGGCAGTGACCGCAAAACCGGCGAGAAAAAATGGACCGGAACCCGAGCCGATTTAATCTTCGGCTCCAACTCTGAACTCAGAGCTTTGGCAGAAGTGTACGGCGCCGAAGACGCAGAAGAAAAATTCGTAAATGACTTCGTGGCCACCTGGTCAAAAGTCATGAATTTAGATCGTTTCGATTTGAAATAATCGTACGTGTAAAATCATAAAGGTGCTCTCAGAAATGGGGGCTCCTTTTTTTGTTTTTGGGGATGGGGATTTGTGGTTGAGGATTTTGGCTTTGCCGTTAGGGAATTTAGAGTTTGAAAATTGGCGGAGATTGGTATTTTGTGACTGGTAAATTGTTTGCTTAATGAGAAGTTATAAAGCGGAAAGTAAATCATGAACAAATTAAAAGACTTTATGACCAGAAGAAGATACAGCCCTCGAACTATCGAGGTGTACATAAGTCTTGTTGGTTCATATTTATCGGTATTAAAAAACAGAAATGCCAATGATTTAACCGACGAAGATAGTGGGCGGTACATAACCAGGTTTTATGTGCAGGCAGGGCATTCAGGACCCTATCAAAACCAGGCAGTTAATGCATTAAAGCTGTTTTACACAGCGCAAAATAATAGCGAAACTGTAGAGGTCGTACCTCCAAAACCCAAAAGAGAACACAAACTGCCCCATGTACTTT
>SKIC01000295.1 GCA_007116685.1 Balneolales bacterium | reverse complement strand
TGAAATAGCTCGTGCTTTTGATGTAAGCCCCGACCAGGTTGCCTTGTTGATTACGGTTTTTACACTTCCCGGAATATTTCTGTCTCCGGTTTTTGGTGTGATTGCTGATCGACTTGGGCGGAAAGCCGTTGTGGTTCCCTCGCTATTCATTTTCGGATTAGCGGGTTTTGCCTGTGCTTTCACTACGGATTTCAACACCTTACTTTTATTACGTTTTTTCCAGGGAATCGGTGCAGCCTCTATTGGATCCCTGAATGCTACCATGATTGGCGATCTGTTTGAAGGCAATGACCGCTATTCTGCCATGGGCTATAACTCAGCGGTTTTAAGTTTTGGTGCCACTATGTATCCGGCAATTGGTGGGGCATTAGCTGTTTTTGGCTGGAATTATCCTTTTTATCTCCCATTAATCGCAATCCCTATCGGGTTTTTAGTCTGGCTGCGATTAGAAACTATACGACCAGAGCAACCCGCAAGCCTGCGCACTTATTTTGGAAATGTCTATCGATTAGTGAAAAAACCTCAGGTTCTGAGTTTACTCACAGCCAGCCTCGTTTCTTTCATGTTGCTGTATGGACCCATTTTATCCATCATCCCGTTTTACATGGTGGATTCGTTCGACAGTAACAGTTTGGTGATTGGAGTAGTGATTTCCTGTATGGCTTTTACCAACGGCCTTTTTTCCTCCACCTTAGGCCTGCTCACCAAACGCTTCGATGCCTTTCGTATGCTGATTTTTTCTTACATGATTTACGCATTGGCATTTTTGGTGATGCCATTCCCTAATTCTCCATTACTACTTGCTCTGCCCGTGCTGTTATATGGTGCCGGGCAAGGAATAAATATCCCGAATTTCCTGAGTCAACTGACCTCGGTTGCACCATCCGTTAGTCGTGCAGCATTGTTATCCTTCAATGGCACAGTTCTGCGACTGGGACAAACTGTCGGGCCGGCCTTAATGGGAGTCATTTATGCCTACTCTGGTGCGTATGCTGTTTTCTGGAGTGCAGCTGCAATTTCACTACTTATGGGATTTCTATTGATGTTTGTACCGAAAGTTTAAAAAGATCAGAACTATTTCCAACTTTATCATTCTTACCGTTCTATTCACTACATCTTTATTTTATTTAATTGAGACAAATTTGCAACGTAACTCTATAATTAAATGATAAATGCTCTTTTCTATCCCATGGGATTCGATTTGCACAAAATGTGAACTAGGGTTTCATTTCGTATATTTATGATATGAAACAATCCAATCCAAATATCACTCAGCGTATCAAGTCAATCGTTGAAAGTTACGATCCTGATGCAAAAGTTTATTTGTATGGTTCTAGAGCGAGAAGGGAATCAAAAAAGAACTCTGATTGGGATATACTCATTTTATTGAGTGACGATGAAATAACCCCCGAAATCGAGAGGAAAGTCACTTCTCCAATTTACGATCTTGAATTTGAAACAGGTGAAATAATTAGCCCAAGCGTATATTCTGAAAAAGAGTGGAAAAGCAAGTTTCATGTAACTCCTTACTATAATAATATCATGGTTGAAGGCAAATTATTATGAGCGAGTTGAAACCTGAAGATTACATTAAATACAGAATTGAACTTGCTGAAAAAACTCTAGAAGAGGTACAATCACATTTAGATAATGGCTTCTGGAACACCGCAATTAACAGAATGTATTATACTTGCTTTTATGCTATCGGGGCTCTTCTAATTAAAGATAATATACCTGTCAGAAGTCATACTGGTGTTAGACAACAAATTGGTCAACGATATGTCAAGAATGGTCTAATTGATAGAGAGATAGCCAAACATTTCACCGAGTTGTTTGAAAAACGTAACAAGGGTGATTACAATGATTTTATTGACTATGACGAAGTAGAGGCTAAAAATTACTTTCCCAAAACTGTTTCTCTCGTGGAGCGAGTTAAAGAGCTTATCTCAGATAGCCTGATCTAATTAGCCATAATATCAAAATTGGATTTGTCTTAACTCTTGCCTAGCAAACCCCCATTTTTGTCTCCCTAAAAAGTCGTATCTTCAACGCCGTACAGAAATTTAACATCTAATTTATTCGTGATATGTTCGATCTTGCTTTTTTCCTAATGGCTGACCCTGAAGCTGGTGGCGGTTTTGCTTCTTTCTTTTTCTTGATTGCTATTTTCTTCGTTTTCTGGTTCTTCATTATTCGTCCGCAGTCAAAAAAACAAAAAGAGACTCAGCAAAAAGTGGAAGGAATGAAAAAAGGAGACAAAATCCTTACTTCAGGCGGTATCTATGCCATTATCTCTTCTATCGACGAAACCACTGTTCTTGCTGAAGTAGACAAAGACGTGAAGATTCGCTTTTCAAAAAGTGCTATCGTTGATGTTAATCCTGACAAGGATAAAGCTCAGTAAATAAGGCACGAAACAGGAAGGTTGCCTGTTTTCAAATCAAAGGAAATCGAGTAATTCATTTTTATGTCTGATATCATCATCAATACTATCGCAGAAGCCATCGAAGATATTCGAAATGGTAAAATTGTAATTGTATGTGATGATGAGGACAGAGAAAACGAAGGCGACTTTCTCATGGCTGCCGAAATGGTAACTCCGGATGCCGTAAACCTCATGGCTACACATGGTCGGGGTTTGATTTGCACGCCAATTACCAGAGAAACTGCCTACCGTCTGAAACTGGACCGGATGGTTACCGAAAATACCGAGTCGATGAAAACGGCCTTTACTGTTTCCATAGACTTAAAACACGATACTACCACCGGCATTTCAGCTTCAGACCGTGCAAAAACCATTCGAGCCCTTGTTGATTCCGAAACCAAGCCCGAAGATTTCGCCCGTCCAGGTCATATTTTCCCATTAATTGCCAATGAAGGCGGTGTACTCAGGCGTGCCGGTCATACCGAAGCAGCTATTGATTTGGCGCGCTTAGCCGGATTGAAACCTGCCGGAGTAATCTGCGAAATCATGAACGAAGACGGCACAATGGCACGCATGCCAGACCTAATGAACGTTGCCAAGCGTTTTGACATGAAGGTAATCACCATTAAAGATTTGATTGCCTATCGTATGCAAAACGAAAGTTTGGTTACGAAAGTCATTGATATCAATCTACCAACTGTCTATGGAGATTTCACCCTTCATGCTTTCGAAGAAAGACTTACCGGTGCCAATCATCTCGCTCTAACCAAAGGCTCCTGGAAAGAGGGCGACCCGGTTATGGTTCGGGTGCATTCCCTTTGTGTTACCGGTGATATTTTTGGCTCAAAGCGCTGTGATTGTGGCGAACAATTGCATTCCGCACTTAGAATGGTGGATGAAGAGGGAATCGGCGCCGTTTTATATATGAATCAGGAAGGGCGTGGCATTGGTTTGGTGAACAAATTAAAAGCCTACAAACTTCAGGAAGAGGGTATGGATACCATCGAAGCCAACGTTGCCCTCGGCTTCAAACCGGATTTACGTGATTATGGAATCGGGGCACAGATGCTTCGTCAGTTGAACATCAACAAATTACGGCTCATCACCAATAATCCATCCAAGCGAGTGGGTTTAAAAGGATATGGACTCGAAATTGTAGAACGCATCCCGATAGAAACGGAAGCTTATCCCGAAAACCTGAAATATTTGCGCACCAAACGCGACCAAATGGGACATGAGATCAAAAATATAGATTCTCACGATCCTCATGATCTTATCCGCAGTATCTTACACTGATTTTTCTGATTTACTGCTGCTATTCTAGCCAAACACCAAATCGTGTAACTTGCCATCACGAATAATTTCGTAACAGGCGTTCATATCTTCTTTTAAAAGTTTATCGGTTTCGTTGTGAGGCACAATTTTTCTCACGTATTGGTGAGCCTTTTGTACTCCGCGACCGGGTTTCAGAGGCATTCTAAAATCCAGCGCTTGTGCTGCTGTAAACAGTTCTATAGCTAAAATATGCTCCAGGTTCTCAAAAACAGTAAGCAACTTGGTAGCACTTATGCTTCCCATACTTACGTGATCTTCCTGACCAAGGCTACTCGGAATAGAATCCACAGAAGCCGGATGGCACAGAACTTTATTTTCTGACACCAAAGCAGCAGAAGTGTACTGCGGAATCATAAATCCGGAATTGATTCCTGTTTCGCGCATTAATAAGGTGGGCAGCCCATCTTCCCCTTCCAGTAATAAATATGTTCTGCGCTCAGAAATACTACCGAGTTCTGCCAAAGCAATGGCTGCAAAATCCAGAGCCAAAGCAAGCGGTTGGCCATGGAAATTCCCGCCACTTAAAATATCCCCATTCTCAAAAACGAGCGGATTATCGGTTACAGAATTCATTTCCGTTTCCAAAACATTGACAACATAATCCAATGCATCGCGAGTAGCTCCATGAACTTGAGGCACGCAACGCAAACAGTAAGGATCCTGAACTTTTCCGCAATTTCTATGTGATTCAAGAATCTCACTTTCTTCAAGTAGTTTTCGAACATTTGCGGCCACAAATCGCTGTCCTTTATGCGGACGAATATCATGGATTCTGGGATCGAAGGGTTTAATGCTTCCCTGTAATGCTTCCAGACTCATCGCCGCAATCAAATCAGCATAATCCAGCAGGCGCAAACACTTATTGAGCACAAAAACGCCGTAAGCCAGCATGAACTGCGTTCCGTTAATCAGAGCCAGGCCATCTTTCGGGTGTAAGATTACAGGCTCGAGATTGTGTTTTTTTAAGATTTCTTCGGCCGGAATTGTTGCGGTTCCTTTTTCATCCCAAAACTCGCCCAAAGCCAATAATGGCAAAAATAAATGAGCCAAAGGCGCTAAATCTCCTGATGCACCCAAACTGCCCTTACTTGGTGCGGATGGGATCAATTTGTGTTCGGCGAAATAAATTAACCTTTCCAGGGTGCTGTCAGAAACTCCTGAATAACCCAGGCCCAGCGCATGGATTTTCAATTTCAGCATGAGAGCACAAATTTCTTTGGGTATTAATGGCCCAACCCCCACAGCATGGCTTTTAAGAAGATTAGATTGTAACTGCTCCAATCCCTCCTGCGAAACTCTCTTATTCGCTAATATCCCAAAACCGGTGTTTATGCCGTAGTACGTGTTTCCATCAGTAAGCGCATTATCAATTATCGTGCGTGATTTCTGCGCTTCCGGTCTGTGTTTTTTCAGTTCTGCAATCCGTTGATCTAACTGCTGCGATAATTGCGAAATGCTAATGTTCATTGCGATGCGATTCTAATCCACTGTAACTTTTTGGCAAGATATCATAAAATGAATCCTGAATGATACTTCATTTCATTATTCCCACAAAATGGAATCCTTCATGGGGATGGTCTTCATGTAGAGATTTCACGAGATTATTTTTTGTCTTTCAGTTTTAGAAGGCTTTGAAAAACCAGGATTTTTGTTCCATATCGAGGCCAGAAGGATTTTAAAACCGCAGCATATTGGCCATATGTGAGGATTTTAAAATCCTGATAACGAAGATATTGGGCAAAAAGACGGTTTTGCAAAGCCTTCTTTTGGTTTTGGGTTTCATCTGTTATCATTAACACATGAAGATTTTAGAAAATATTGCTACGCTTTACACATGTGCGATGGATGGGGAACAAAAGGACGTACATCCCATTCCTAATGCTGCACTCATTTGGGATAACGACAGCATTGTATGGGTTGGCAAAGCCGATGAAGTACCTGCCAATTATCCTATTAACCAACGTTTTGATGCGGAAGGCAGAATAGTTCTACCCGGCCTCATTGATTGCCACACACACCTCGCCTTTGGTGGCTGGCGCGCTGATGAATTTGAATTACGGAGTCTTGGTGCTGCTTATATCGATATCGCAAAAGCCGGTGGTGGAATTTTGAGTACCGTCAAGAACACCCGAAAAGCTACCAAATATGAACTCAAAGAAAAAGCCCGTGGAGTTTTGGCTCAAATGACAGCTTTGGGAGTTACAACAGTAGAATGCAAAAGTGGTTATGGTCTCACAACAGAAGATGAGATTAAAGTGCTGGAAGTCTATAAAGAACTAAAAACTGACGTCCCAAACCGCTTAGTATCTACTTTTTTGGGTGCGCATACGATTCCACCGGAATTTATTGAACGCCGAGACGAATACATCGATCTTCTTTGTAAAGAAATGATTCCAAAAATCTCGGAAGCAAAGTTGGCTGAATTTTGCGACATCTTTGTAGAAATCAGCGCATTCACCATCGAGGAAGCCCGAAGAATTTTGGAGACCGGTAAAGCCCATGGATTAAGCCCAAAGATTCATGCCGATCAATTATCCTGTTCTAGCGGGGCTGAATTAGCAGCAGAACTGGGAGCGGCGTCCGCAGACCACCTCGAATATATCTCTGATCAAGGAATTTCAGACATGGCTAAAAAAGGTGTTGTTGCCGTGAGTTTACCACTTGCTACATTTTATTTATGCCAACCCGCTATTCCGGCCAGAAAATTGATTGAAGCCGGAGTTCCCGTTGCTGTATCTACAGATTTCAATCCTGGCTCAGCGCCAAGTTTCCATTTGCCAATGGCTATGATGATGGCATGTACACTTCAAAAAATGTCTCCTGCTGAGGCTCTAAAAGGGACCACTATTTATGCTGCAAAGGCCATACAAAGAGATTCTGAAATTGGTTCTCTTGAAGCAGGAAAAAAAGCAGACTTTATAGAAATAGATGCTGAAAATGTGAATCATTGGCTTTATCATTTTAGAAGCAACGCATGCGAACGAGTATTCATAAACGGAGAACATATTCATGGAAACTAATGCCGATATACGCATAGGCGATTTAATTTCTCAAAGTACCACCGCTCCGCAACTTGTCATGCTGGGTTTTACTTGTGATGAAGGAGTAGCCCGAAATAGTGGACGAATCGGAGCTGCAAAAGCACCTGATATCATCAGGAAAGAATTTTCAAAAATGACGCCTTGCCCAAACGTATATCAGCATTTCGCGAACATCATGAGTCATACTACTGATTTGGGTGATATCGATATCGACGGTTTATCGATGGAAGATGCTCAAGCTGTACTTGGAGAAACCATAACACCTTATTTGGAGCAAGGTACACGGGTAATCATACTTGGCGGAGGACATGAAACGAGTTTTGGGCATTTTTTGGGATATGTTCAAGCAAAATTACCCGTTCGCATTTTAAATTGGGATGCACACGCAGATGTTCGTCCTTTAAAAAATGGCAAAGGCCATTCCGGATCTCCATTTCGACAGGCTTTAGAGCATCCCTCAGAAATTTGTAAAGGATATTCTGTTGCCGGTTTACAGCCACATTCTGTAGCTCGAACACATTTGCAGTACGTACGAGAAAACGAAGGCCGCTACTTTTTTAAACATAGTACAGACAGGCAAAGAATAAGAGATCAATATCGTTACAGGCATGATAGATCCATGGTTACTTTTGATATAGACGCCGTTGACGAAACTTGTGCGCCGGGTGTATCTGCTCCGGCAGCTGATGGCCTAAAGAAAGAGTATTGGCTTTATGCAAATTACATGGCCGGTTATAATGAGCACATCACATCTTACGATATCGTAGAAGTCAATCCTGAAAAAGACATTGATAACAGAACTAGCAGATTAGCCGCTTTATCAATTTGGTATTTTATTAAAGGCTGGTCTGATCGCTTATCAGCTATACCAGCACTATTTTGATGCGTTTTTTGTTATAACTACAAAAAAGCACACTCCCAAAGTTTTATCATGAAAGAAGTTCGACTGAAAATTACAGGAATGACATGCGCATCCTGTGTAAATAATGTAGAGAAAGCACTAAAAAAATCAGATCACGTAGAGGACGCCTCTGTAAATCTTGCAACCGAAGAAGCTTATGTTTCTTTTAAGGGTGATTCGCCCGATGAATTGATTAAACTCGTAGAAAATACAGGATTTGGAGCCTCATTAGAAAATGGCTCTCAGCGCAATGGCTCAAATGAATATCACTTTCAAATCAATGGAATGACTTGTGCCAGCTGCGTAGCAAATGTTGAGAGAGCTATTAAATCAGTTTCTGGTATAGATGAAGCTAACGTCAATCTGGCAACCGAAGAAGCTATGGTTAGTGGATCGGCATCCGTAGATGAAATCATTTCTGCGATTGAAAAAGCAGGTTTTGAAGCGAAATCGAAAGAGGGAAAAGTAGAATCCAATCCTGTTTTTGAAAAGATGACATCGGGCTTTAAGAAAAAGTTCTTCATTGCTCTGCCTATGGCATTTGTTGTTATGATAATGGATATGGGTCCAATGTTGATTGGAGGTAGTTGGCATCATTGGGTGATGGATAATGTTTTTGTTTGGAATTTTACTCAGTTGATTCTTACTGCCGCAGTCATGATTGTTGCAGGTGGATCTTTTTTCACAGGTGCCTGGAAAGCCGCCAAAAATGGTTATGCTGACATGAATACGCTTGTTGCTGTAGGTACCGGATCGGCTTTTCTATTCAGTAGTTATGCTACTTTTTTTGGTGTAGAGGGTGGGGTTGTAAGCCCGATGGATATTTATTTTGATACGGCTGCAGTTATTATTGCACTCATTCTCTTAGGTAAGTGGATGGAAGAACGAGCTCGTTACAAATCCCGGGATGCCATGGCCGGTCTGATTGAACTTACTCCTCAAAAAGCCCATCGTGTTAATGATAGTGATGAGATTGAAACCATAGACCTAAAGCAGGTAAATGAAGGCGACAAATTATTAGTAAAAGCCTTCGAACAAGTTCCAGTTGATGGTGAAATACTAGACGACTATGCCTCGGTTGAAGAATCAATGATGACAGGGGAAAGTGTTCCGTCAGAAAAATCCAAAGGTGATGAAGTTTTAGGAGGCACCAGGAATACTGACCACAGTTTCACGATGATTGCTACTCGTGTGGGTACAGAAACTGCTCTTTCCAGAATGATTGATACAGTTCGGAGAGCACAGGGATCAAAGCCTCCCATCCAAAGGCTCGTGGATAAAGTTGCGGCTATTTTTGTACCCATAGTATTTGTTATTGCTATTGCCGCACTGTTGATTTGGATGTTCGTTCAGGGCGACCCTGCAAAGGCTATTGTCAATATGGTGGCTGTTTTAATCATTGCTTGTCCTTGTGCCTTGGGCTTGGCTACTCCTACAGGAATAATGGTGGGTTCAGGAAGAGCCGCTGATAAAGGTATTTTAATTAAAGATGCCGTAACACTTGAGGAAGCCAAAGAGATTACAACAATACTCCTGGACAAAACGGGAACTCTTACAACCGGAAATATGCAGGTAACTCAGGTTTGGACAGACCAAACAGAGAAGGATGAAATTCTCCGCTTGGCAGGAAGTATTGAATCTGTTTCTGATCACCCTTTAGCAAAGGCTGTTGTTTCTTATGCTAAAGGAAAAGGTCTTGCACTATCCAAAGCCAATAAAGTAGTAACTGAAGCCGGAAAAGGAATAGAGGGAATAGTTGGAGATGATCATATACGTATAGGCAGCGTACGTCTTTCTACTGAATTCACCAGTGATCAAGAAAAATTCATTTCCGATGAACAAAATAAGGGAAGTACAGTTTTGCTTGTCTTGGTAAATGATGATTTAAAAGGAATGATAAGCGTTAGCGACCAACCCAAACCCGACGCTAAAGAATTTATTTCTTCTCTTAAGAAAATGAACATTCAGCCGGTTATGGTTACCGGAGATCAGGAAAAAGCAGCAAAGCAAATCGCATCTGAATTGGGAATCACAAAAGTTGAGTGGGAAGTAAGTCCCGAAAATAAAGCTGCGTTAGTGAAATCCTATCAGGAAAAAGATCACAGAGTTGCTATGGTAGGCGATGGTATAAATGATGCCGCCGCTTTAGTACAAGCTGATTTAGGCATTGCTTTGTCTAGTGGTGCTGACTTAGCCGTATCATCCTCGGATATTACTATAATGGGGAACCAATTAAATAAAGTGATTGAAGCTATCTCTCTTTCCCGTGGAGTATTGAGAATCATCAAGCAAAACCTGTTTTGGGCTTTCATCTATAACACCGTAGGTATTCCGCTAGCAGCCTTTGGTATTCTTAGCCCTATGTTTGCCGCTGCTGCTATGGCATTAAGTTCCGTTAGTGTAGTAAGTAATAGTTTGAGGATTAGGAACTTATAATAGCTCAGCTCAAAATCTGCCAACACCTTTCAACAAGTATATTTTTGAATGTTCGGCCTAAGTTACTAACAATAAGTCATGTAGGATGCGAAATATGCTAAATCATTAATTCTAAAGATGATGCCAATTCAAAAAAAGCTCATCATATTTACACTTTTTAACAAACAGCTATTGCGAATGAGTAAATCTATGCTTACTTACCCACAAGTTATCCACAGGTCTTTGGTCGTCTTATGAATAAAGTGTAAAAATGAGAAACTGGAAATCTCTCGTTCTTAAATTTACTTTGTTGGCTGTAATTTTAGTAGTTTTGCTAACTGGGTAAGGAACGACATCTTAACAAACTGGTATTTATCAGATTTTATCTGAACTAACCAAGGTACATCAATGACCACAAAAACTTTCAAAATAGACGGCATGGGTTGTGATGGTTGTGCGAATAGCCTCACAAATGTTTTAAACGCTCATGAATCTATTAATCAAGCTAAAGTAACATTCTCTGATAAAACTGCAGAAATTGAAACATCTTTGGATGACAATTTCATCAAAAAAATGGTCGAAGAAGCAGGATTTCAAATTAGTGAGCAATAAACTCCGAATATATAAATCTTTCATCTTTTTGATGACTTTTAGTCTGATAGGCTCAATAGCCTCTCCGACTATGGCTGGTTGTGTAATGCTATTCAATCAAACTTGTGGTGAAAATTCAGCAATAAGTTCAGAATGTTGCCCTTACCAAACAGAGCAAAACATTTCTAAACACACTTGTTGTGAGGATTGTACTTGCGGATATGACAATCCTAATGAAAATCACAGATTAGCTACACTATCGTCATTGCTTGAAAACGATATCTCTCCAAGTTTGACTGAGACAACTGCTATTAAAAAAAGTGTAGCAAAATCAATTTTACTTACTGACAGCAATTTATATAGCTATCAATTTGATAGACTTTTTCTACTTCATTCTACCTTTCTGAATTGAGCATTGGGTTTTCAGTACTGTTCCTCAGTACTTTTATAAATTTCGGATACTTTTAATCTTCGGAATCTTTTCTTTTCCTTAACAACCCAAACATCCATTAAACACCTTCTTCCGTGTTTGATTCAATTATTCGCTTTTTCCTGGACAATAAGCTTGTGGCTTTTATGCTGCTATTCTTATTCACCGGCTGGGGATTAATCTCCTCTCCGTTTCCATGGAATATCCCATTATTGCCCTCTAATCCTGTACCGGTAGATGCCATCCCCGATATCGGAGAAAATCAACAAATCGTTTTCACCGAATGGAGTGGGCGCTCACCCAGGGATATTGAAGACCAAATCACATATCCCCTTACAACAACATTGATGGGCTTACCCGGCGTACATGCAGTGCGCTCTAATTCCATGTTCGGATTTTCGTCTATTACCATCATTTTTGAAGATAATATTGAATTCTATTGGGCTCGTGCCCGAATTCTCGAAAAACTGAATGTGCTTCCCGCCAATCTTTTACCTGATGGGGTTCAACCCGCTTTAGGCCCTGATGCAACGGCTCTTGGTCAGGTTTTTTGGTATACGCTGGAAGGTAAAGACTCAGATGGAAATCCAACCGGTGGATGGGATTTACACGAACT
>SKIC01000262.1 GCA_007116685.1 Balneolales bacterium | reverse complement strand
GCATTTCGAACTTCAGGCCGGTTGAAGGCAATTCTTGCAACGCCATTTCGCTTTTTGTAGGTAATATCTTCGTATTCTTTTACAGTTGTCCAACTCATTGATTTGTATCCTGTTAATATTGAGTAATAAATTCTGAAATTACATCTGTTAGCATTTCGGGTTGGTCCAGATGGGTTCTGTGAGATGCACCAGTGATTACACGCAAATTTGCTTGAGGAAGCAGTGTTTCCATCTCCATCATAATAGTAGCAAATTTAGTATCTCTATCTCCCGCAATCAATTGTACGGGGATATCTAAATCAGGAAGCTTATCCCAGACCTGAGGCATTACGCCAGTACCAAAACCACGTAAGCAGGCTGCCATACAATCCGTCTCCTGACTCTCCTGAAACGCTTCGGTCAAAGCACGGTCGGCACTAAACTTTTCACCGAATAAATCCATTTTATTCCATTTTAGAAGAAAATGCTCATAATTACGCTCAATTTCCGAAGCTCGTTTTTCGTCTTGTGAAGCTCTTTTTTCTCTTTCGGATTCATTTCTGATACCGGCAGTACAACTTTCCAGAATTAAACCACTAATTGCATCCGGATTCCGTATTGCGAATTGAAGTGCAAGTCGCCCACCCATGGAATATCCATAGAGGAAAGGTTTTTGAAATCCCGAATTTTCTATGATTTGCCTTAATTCCCGGCATTGGTTTTCGGTTTTGTACGCGTTGGGGGCTTTGGGTTTGTCTGTTTCGCCGTGACCTAATAAATCCAAAAATAGAGGAGAAGAAGTATTTGATAAAGGATCACCAAGATGTGAGAAAACGGCTCCGCATCCCATAAATCCATGCAGCATAATTAAACCGGTTTTCTCATCATTCCGATAAGC
The DNA here is from genome assembly GCA_007116685.1 of Balneolales bacterium. GTDB lineage: Bacteria > Bacteroidota > Rhodothermia > Balneolales > Natronogracilivirgulaceae > SKIC01. The sequence continues at coordinate 2,310 of SKIC01000262.1, read as the reverse complement.
ACCATCTGCGTAATAGGAATATGTTCGGGTTTGGAAAATCATGAGAATTCAAATTTCCAGGCTGCTTTTCGTCGTTTCATTGAAGCCTCCGGGTCGGTAAGCATTTCGATGATGTGTAATCCTTTTCGGTCTTTCGATTTCTGAAATTCTGCACTCAGTTTCCCGGGTTGACGAACCTGGACATATCCGGCACCAAATGCTTTTGCCAAATGATTGATGTGTGCACTTTGAGGCGTTTCAAAATACTTTTCAAAAGAATCATCTAATTCAGGAAATGGCAACATTCTGAAGATTTGCCCACCTCGATTATTATTGACTACAATAGTCAGGTTGGTAGATATTTTTCTGGTTTGCAGCAACGCGGTGATATCGTGAAGAAAAGCCAAATCCCCAGTAAAAAGTACGCCATTTTTATCACTGCCAATGCCCAAACCAATGGCGGTAGAAGTAATACCATCAATGCCGCTTGCTCCCCGATTCAAATAAATCTGCTGCCCTTTTAGTAAGTGGCTGGCACTTTCCAAATCCCTGGCCGGAAACGAGTTAGAGCTCATTACAAACCAATCTTCGGGAATTTCAGGGATAAGTTCCTGATACGTATCCCAATCCGTCAAAGCAGAGCTTTTCCATGTGTATATAGCTTTCTTTGATAATTCAGAGACGCGATTCCATTTTTTTATCCAATTCTCATTTACTTCCGAAATATTCATATCCAGGGCTTGGTAAGCGTTTTCAGGTAGAATAGTGATTTTTGCAAAATGAGCATTATCAGAATAGCCGTTATGAGGGATGACCAGATGAGGCACATCTCTATTATCAGCCAAGAAAATTAGATGTCCTTTACCCAAGGGTTGTCTTCCTATGCGGATAATTAAATCGGGTTTTAATTCAGCCCGTAATTTCTCGTCACGCAGAAAGATATCTGAACCTGTGATACTGTTTGGTAGATTAGATAATTGAGATCCGGCTTCGGCAATAATAGGAAAATTCCATTCGGAAATAATTCCCTTGAGAGAATCTAAATCCGAAGTCGGGCGCATTGGACCGGCAATAGCGACAATATTATTCGATTCTGAAATCTGACTTTTCACTGTTTCTGATAACGAAATACTGGTTTTTTCTTCGCTAAGGCTCTGGCTGGTAATTTTTATTGATGATAATGTATCCATCCATTCCCGATTTGATTCCAGAGGCTTATCGAAGGGGAAATTGATATGCACAGGTCCGTAATCAGCGATAGATTTCTGCCATGCTTCGGTTGCCAGAGATGTGATTCGGGTGAAGGCTTCTTCACTAAACTCAGCCTTGCCGGCATCAGCAAAGAGAACGGGATATTTACCATAAATCTCAATTTGATCAATGGTTTGATTTGAGCCCGCTCCGCGCTCTTCCGGCGGACGGTCAGCCGTTAAAACCAAGAGGGGAGTGCCAGATTGCCGGGCTTCAATAACTGCCGGATAATAGTTGGCTACAGCCGTTCCCGAGGTACAAATCAGCGCAGCGGGATTATTATATGCCTTGGAAATACCAAGCGCTGTAAAAGCAGCAGAGCGTTCGTCAATAAAGACGTGCTTATTGAGCCGGGAAATAGACTCAGCCGCCTGAACCAAAGGAGTGCTGCGGGAACCTGGAGAAATCACAACATGCTCAAGACCTAGAGAACAAAGACGTGATAGAAATAAATAACTCCAGAGGCTCTGTAGTTCAGCGGGATTATTGGGTTGCATGTTCAAGTGCGTTAAGCATGGGCATAAGTTTCAGATTGGTTTCTTCCCACTCGAGTTGGGCATCTGAATCCTCAACAATACCGCACCCGGCATAAAACGTAATCTTTTTGTTTTGGATGATACCACATCGGAGTGCAACAGCGAACTCTGCTCTGTTATTGGCATTAAACCATCCTACAGGTCCCGCATACCAACCTCTGTCAAATTGCTCCAATTCCTGAATTAAAGGTACGGATTCCTCCTGCGGGTAACCGCCAACAGCAGGCGTGGGGTGTAATTTTTCAACCCATCTTAATGGATGTGTTTCTCCTGTAACTGTTGCAGAAATAGCTGTATAGAGATGCTGTACATTAGCATATTTACGGATAGTAGGTTTTTCAGCAATTTCAATGTTGCTGGCCATTGCTTTCAGTTTTGATGAAATGGCATCAATTACGTACCCATGTTCTTCGAGGTTTTTTGTGCTCTCTTCCAATTTCTTAGTAAGTAATGCGTCCTGCGTAGCGGTTTGTCCTCGCCCCGTTGTTCCTGCTAATGCTTCAGTTTTCAAAGAATTTCTATGCAGTGACATCAATTTTTCAGG
>SKIC01000141.1 GCA_007116685.1 Balneolales bacterium | reverse complement strand
TCGCTTTTTCAGAAGTTTTTCCTTTTGAGATTTTGTCTCGTAAAGGATGCAATTTGCCCTATTCGCACTAGGATGATACCATTTACCACCGATAATTATGGCAAATTTTCGTCTTTCCGGAATGAGTACTTTTTTAGCTAACTCAATACCGATACCGCCATCCATTCCTTTCAGCACAAAAAAAGTATCTTTTTCTTTCTTAGCTGCTTCACATAAGGCACTGCTACTATGTCGTTTACTTTGCCTGTAGGTTTTGGATGTAGGAAATGCTCGTATTTTTACATCCGGAAAATTTTTTGATTTGAAAACAGATTCATCCCCCTGATGTGAGCCGCCCCACAGTTCGGTATCAAAACCCATTTCCTTGGTTAAGGCCGGCATCCATTTATCTCTATTCTCCAGTTGAAGCCATTCTGGATAAGAATGCCCATCGTGATAAAGGGGGTACGTTTGAATGAAAATTACTTTCATTACTGAGTAGGTCGATGCTTAAACAAATTTAAATCAGAAGATTCTTTTAGATACATTTCAAATGCTTGCTGAATTGGCTCAGACAACTGAAAAATGGAGTATTTCTTAAGATCTTTGATGATGTTTTTGTAGTAAAAAAACTTTATCTGTCTGATTACGTTATTCCGCATTCTTCTCTTAAAATGCTTTTGTTCCCATGTGTTTGAGCCGTGATAGCAACGAATAAATAGTCCGGCATGAGATTCATCCAAAGTAGTGTAATTCTGATTACGCCATTGATTAAGATACGCTTTGTCCTCAGCACGTCTCATTTCCGGATATCGAATACTATCATTTCTCTTGTGCATGATGCTTCCCGGAATTCCATAACTAAGAGACCCGATGTAAGGCAGGTAAAAATATTCGGAATCATCTAAATGCATGAGAGACGCAAAAATACAACAAGCATCAAAACCCTCATCCAGTACCTTTGCCTGTATACTAATCCGCTCAGGATGATACCAATCGTCGTCATCCCACTGCACTAGATAATCTCCGGTGGCTTTTTCTAAACTTAAGTTTCGGAGTGAACCCAAAACTTGCCCCTCTTTTTTTGGAATTTTGATATATCTCAATTCTTTAGAGGGAATGTCTTTTAGGATAGGAGTATAGTCTTCATCACCATCATCAATGATGACGAGTTCTTTGTTAGGATAGGTTTGATTTAAATAGCAATTCACAGCCCGTTTGGCTAAGTTCTTCCTGTTTGCAGTTACCATAAGGCAACTAACTAAGGGCTGATATTTTTGTATTTTCTTTGCCAACGAAAAGCAGTAGTATGTGAATATTAATGGTGTCCAAGGTACTAATTTATCATACAAGTTTTTGTTAGCAAAAGATTACATTGTGACAAATCACTAAGAGTTGTTAGAACCTTTTCTTAATTAATTTCTTTACCACAACACATGAAAGTAATCGATATTGCTGAATTTTACACTGATCTGGGAGGTGGGGTTAAAACGTACATCAACCAGAAATTGGAGGCAGGTCGGCGTTTAGGACATGAGGTTATCGTGATTGCTCCCGGAAGAAAAAGAGGGGAAGAGGAGCGATTGGGTGGTAAGGTGATATGGATTCCCGGCCCTCCGTTGCCCATAGATCCTCGATACGTAATACTTTGGCGCCAGAAAGAAGTTCATGCCATTTTAGACAGAGAGAAGCCAGATGTAGTTGAAGGTTCATCCCCGTGGACAGGAGGTTGGTTCGCAGCCAATTGGAAAGGGAAAGCGTTAAAGAGTTTTATCTTTCATTCTGATCCCGTGGCTGTTTACCCACACACCATGCTCAGTTGGTTCATGGATACACAAAAAATTGATCACGCTTTTGGTTTTTACTGGAAGTATTTGAAAAAGCTCAGTAAAAAGTATGATACCACTGTGGTTAGTGGAGAGTGGTTAGCTAAACGTACTGCAGAGTTTGGGGTTAAAAATCCGGTCGCTGTTCCTTTTGGGATTGATAAAAGCTTTTTTTCGCCAAAGCGTCGTAGTAAAAAACTCAGGAAAAAGTTTGTTGAGTCTTTAGGTTTGCCGGATGATGCCCCCTTATTTATGGCAGTATCCAGACACCACCCCGAAAAAAGACTAGGTACTGTAATTGATGGTTTTCAGAAGGCAGCCAGACAAAAACCAATGGGATTACTCTTATTCGGCGATGGTCCTATTAGAAAGTATGTGAAATACAAAGCCAGCGCTGCACCTAATGTTAAATTGATGGGTTTCACGGAAAATCGTGAGGAATTAGCAAATATTTTGGCTTCTTGCGATTATTTTGTGCACGGCTCAGCCGCTGAAACCTTTGGTTTGGTTGTCGCAGAAGCGATATGCAGTGGTTTACCCATCATTGTTCCTGATATGGGCGGCGCTGCAGATTTGGCAAATCCCGAATATTCTGAAGTGTATGAGCCTGGCAATCCGGATGCGTTCGCAGATAGTGTGCTACGAATGTTAGCAAGAGATAGAACGGAGTTGTCTAATGCCACCGCAAAAGCCGCTGAGCATCAAATCGGAACCATGGAACAACATTTCGAAAATTTGTTCGAGCTTTATCAAAGTTTGTTGGACAGGAGAGGATGATTTTTGTAGCAATCCTGATTAAAAAAAATCGATTAGGTGAGATGTAAATATTTCAGATGGTTAGGTTTGTGTTTTTTAATCGAATTCGCATTTTATTCCGCGCCGGAGTCCTTACCAATCTTCGATTCATCTATCGCCGGCGCAATTGGAATTATACTTGTATTCTGTCCCCGGGGTATCGCTGCGCTGAACCCCGGGCTACAAATATTTCGCTCCGCTGGAGCTTGAGCAGTTTTCAATCAAACGATTTGCGAATTCATCCAAACTTTGCCACCAATTAAAATTCTTGCAATCGGTTTATCGCCACTTCCACCATTCCAAATTTGTTCTCTATTAACCGAAACCCCTAACCTCTAAACTCTAACCCCTTGCCGAAGGCATCCTTATGGGAAAACTTTTTTATATTCATTCAACCTTCAACCTTCAACATTCGACCAAAATTCACCTTCACCTATCACCTAAAACCTAATTCCTAATATCCCGGTGGGTGTTGTAAATGGAAGGCGGTGGCTTTTTGCCAGGCGTGGGCTACGTGCATGAGGTTTGCTTCCTGAAATAATCCCCCGATAAATGTAATACTGGTCGGCTGACCGTCATCATCAAAGCCAT
>SKIC01000276.1 GCA_007116685.1 Balneolales bacterium | reverse complement strand
TGCTTTATTTACGGCGCTCCGGTTATAAATTAAAAGCAATTTCAGGATTTACGAAGCCGCCTGTTTAGTAGAATACGCTCAAAACCGTGCGGGATTATTCCAAAACCATCTCAATCAATTCCCGATAAGCATCTACATATTCCTCAAAGCCTGGCAAATCGTTGTGATTCCCACCGTTGATTTTGATCAGATGCTTTTTATTGCTCAAAGCCACCTCGTACAATTCCTCCGACATAAACATGGGAGTGATATTATCCTCAGTGCCATTCATAATCAGTAATGGTTTTTCCCATTCTTTGAGAATAACCATGTTGTCTTCTTTAGCAATATGGTCTTCGAATGATAATCGAATAAAAGGTCTCAAAAACCAAGGAACCATTCCTCTTGACCAGGATTCCGGATTGGAGATTGGACTTTCAAGAATCAGAGCATCCGTATAGAATTTTCGCGCAGCATCAGATGCGAGGAAAGAACCCATGGAATGTCCGTGGTTTATTATGGGAACATGGCTCAAATCTTCATCTAAATGTATTTCCCCGATTATTGCTTCTACGTCATTTTTTAAGCCTGCTATGGTTGGTGTGCCGCTGCTCTGCCCAAACCCTCGATAATCAAAAAGCACAAAATTGACTGGGATTTGCTCAAACATATTCACCAGGAGTCCTGATTTTACCATGAGGAACCCATTTCCGCCGGTATACAAAACAGTAGCGATGGCATCGTCTCTGTAGAAAAACCAAGCGTTGATAGTTTCACCGTCTGATGTAGGAATCATACGCTCCACCAGTCGAATTTGGCTATTGTCAAATGTCTGAGGCGTAACCGTTTTGTGATTGTCGAATATGTCTGCCTCTTTTATCTCAATGGTGGTACATGAAGAGATGAAAAAAGCTAGCGCGGTGTAGAGTATTGTTTTCATTAGATAGCAAACTACAGCAAATCATAGTTCGTTTCAGAAAGAACCTGCTTTAAATTGAAATACAATCTTCTTTAATAATTGTAAGCGCTTTTTCAAATCAATTGGCCAAGCCGTATATTTGCGCAGGAAAAATCAAAGTCTGAAACAATTATTCTAAACAAGCAGGAAAGTATTTATGTCTGAACAAATTATTAGCCCTCTCACAAAATTTACCGAAGACGAGCAGATGTTGAAGGATGCCGCTGCTGAATTCGCTGATACTATTATTAAACCGCACGTGCATGAAATGGATCAGGAGGCAAAACTCAAGCCTGAATTGGTTCAGCAATTCTTTGAAATGGGTTTAATGGGAATTGAAATCCCTGAAGAATACAACGGTGGTGGCGGAAACTTCTTTATGTCTATTCTAGCCATTGAAGAAATTGCGCGTGTAGATGCCTCAGCTTCTGTTTTTATGGATGTTCAAAATACATTAGTAAACAATGCCTTTATCAACTTTGGGAATGATGAAATCAAGCAAAAATATCTGCCAAGACTAGCTGAAAAAGAAGTTGGTGCTTACGCCCTCTCTGAGGCCGGTTCTGGCTCAGATGCTTTTGGCCTTAAATGCCGTGCTGAGAAAAAAGGTGATAAATATATCCTCAACGGCAATAAGCTATGGATTACCAATGCTAATGAAGCCGACATTTTTATAGTTTTCGCAAATGTTAATCCTGAAGCCGGATACAAGGGAATTACAGCATTTGTAGTTGAGAAAAGTTTTCCCGGATTTTCTGTGGGCAAGAAAGAAGACAAACTTGGGATTCGCGCAAGTTCCACATGTGAACTTATTCTGGAAGATTGCGAAGTACCGGCTGAAAACATTTTAGGCGAAGAAGGAAAAGGCTACAAAGTAGCTATCGAAACACTCAACGAAGGCCGGATTGGTATCGGTGCCCAAATGATTGGTATTGCTCAGGGGGCCTTAGATGCCGCATTGGATTATTCCAAAGAGCGAAAGCAGTTTGGTAAGTCGATATCTTCGTTTCAGGGAATGCAGTTTCAATTAGCCGAAATGGCAACATGGTTGGAAACAGCTAGGTTGCTGGTATACAATGCCGCAAGATTAAAAATGGCCGGACAACCTTTCCTAAAAGAAGCTGCTATGGCAAAATACTACGCTTCTGACGTTGCAGAGAAAGTTACCTCGCGTGCAGTAGAAGTTTTTGGCGGGTATGGCTACGTAAAAGAGTATCCGGTAGAAAAATTCTACAGAGATGCCAAAATTGGTAAGATTTATGAAGGCACATCATTTATGCAACTTCAAACTATCGCTAAATTAATTTTAGCAGAGTAGTTATAATAATTTTACGGAACGCTAAAAAAGAGTCACAAAGGTATAATTTTTGTGACTCTTTTTATTTTTTATAAATTGTGAAATTAACAACTCTCTGATTTTGTTCCATTACTCGTTAAGTATTACTATTTTACGATTCTAATACATTATTACACCCTCGGCAAATCATGGGCAAACCATTTCATAGAAATATTTTTTCTTTGCTTATGTGCATAGCAGTTATGCTATTTGCGCTTGAGACGAGTGTATATGCTCAGGCTCAGAGTAGTGATCAAGATGATGAGGAAGTAGTCGAAGAACGTCGCCCTACGCTATTGGAACGACTCATGTTTTGGCGTACTCCTGATGACCGCGAACGTGTTCGTAATCCTTATGAAAATTTCTCTCAGTTTGAATTGGATGATGCTTTATGGAGAGCAATCCATGATTTTAACGCTCGTGAAATGCGAAATCTCTTAAATGAGGGTGCGTCGCCCAATTTTAGAAATAATCAGAGAAGAACGGTCTTAATTGAAGCTGCAAGAATTGGTTTTTATGATGGGGTTAGAGTTCTGATTGAATATGGTGCCAGTATAAACTCTTCAGACATGTATGGTGGTACTGCCTATTTATATGCTTATCGTGGTGGTTATTCAGATATCGTATTGTTGCTGCAGCGAAACGGAGCACGAACCGTTAATTTTTGAGAAAAAAGGAACGCTGCTACCCAATTAATGTTTTGCTACTACAAACTGAACCCTACATGGGTAGTTTTTGTTAATGGATGGAAAATTGAAATCTCATTTCTAAGATGGATAAAGAATTAAAATTATTGCTAAAATCTTGCGCTAAAGACGATAACGCTTATTCTGAATTAGAGCAGGTATTTGAAAAACTAGTTTCTGAAAAGGAAACATATCAAAAATATTTGGAGCTACTCGAAGCTTCAATTAAGAATGATTATGATTCCATACTTATCACAGAACTAACTCTGGAAAAACCGGGACCGAAAATCGTTTACGTAAACGATGGTTTTACCAAAATGACCGGATACAGTCGTGAAGAAGCTATCGGTAAAACGCCACGTATTCTACAGGGGCCAAAAACCGATCGAAGCACCTTAGACAAGCTCCGTAAAAATTTGGAGGAGGGTCGCAGCTTTTTTGGTCAAACAGTAAACTATCGTAAAGACGGCTCAGAATTTATTAACCAATGGGATATCCATCCACTTATAAGCAAGGATGGAAACATCACACATTGGGTTTCCTATCAACACGACATCACTGAGCGCAAAAAAGCGGAACAGACTATCTTTGAAGCTGATACAGATGTTAATGATGCATACGAAAGTTCCAAAAGAACTATTGTTGATGTTGACTCACGTGGTAAGATGATTTTTGCGAATAAAGCTTTCCGTGAATTGACTGGCTATACTCGCGAAGAACTCTCGAAAATGTCCGTTTGGGAACTGATGCCTAATAAGCAACAGGCTGTATTCTCTTCTCATTTTGAGCAACTATGGAACAACCCGGGTCAAGGCGAAGAGAAAAGGCAGTTTATTCTTCGATGTAAGAATGGCACACCTATACAGGTTGAGTTTTCTTTCAAGAAAATGTCGCTCGATGGTGGTGAAATGCTTCGAATTGATGTTAAAAACTTGAGTCTCCGCAAAAAAGTGATGGAGAAATTGCAAAAACAAAATTCAAGTTTTGCGCAAATTTTCAGTGTTGCTCGTGAATTTGATTATGGTATGAAACTGAATAACGAGCAGTTTGAATTTAATTGGTTGTCAGAAACTATACAGCGAATTGCCGGTTACAAAGAAAACGAACTCGAAGGACCTGAGGGGCTACACCGTTTGATAAAAGCAGAGGATATGGCTCTTGCGAAAGCACACTACAACAGAGCTCTAACCCAGTCTTCTTCCTGTGAAACATTCAGGATTGTTACTAAAGCCGGAGATGAAATTATGGTTATGGATTACGCAAAAAATGATGGAGAAAACTCGATAAAAGGAACTACTACTTTAGTTTAACTACGTTTTTAGCGTTGTACTTTTTATTAAGGGATATTCTGCTAGTCAGAGTATCCCTTCTTTTTTTGCCACTTCAAAAATACCCTGATGCAGGTTTTCATCAGTTAGCCCTTCATTTTCTTTTAATTGCAAAATATCCTGATGATTCATTAGTAACACACAACCCATTGCGTGTAAAGTCTCATCAAAAGCCAACGGGCTAGTTTTCGCAAGTCTTTCAGCATCCAAACCTTTAGGGTTTTTCTTGATGTTCGTTAGGCTGTAAAAATTATCCTCTTCGCTATCTCCTAATCGAAAAATTTCAAGTCGGGTGTCTTCAAATCGTAGCATTGTTTTGTTTTTTAGGATATCAAAAGTTGAATTCTGAGCAATTTGTTTATCGTACAAGCCCAAAATAAAGTTTTTGAGTCGGGTTTTTAAACATTTATGAGATTTGGTTATCTCATTGTCACACGTTATTATTTTCGGCTAATGATAGTTTCTTCCAACGAATAAAATGCGCTGCTATGCAATTCCGAATGCCTCACACGCTGAACTTATTATTTTTTCTGATGGTCGCAGCTTTAGTGGCCACCTGGATTATTCCACAGGGATTTTTTGAAACTGAATTGAATGAAATGGGGCGGGAAGTGGTCATTCCCGGTTCGTATCAGGTTGCTGAGCAGCAGGAATTTATGAATCCAATTTCACTGTTTACAGCCATTCCAAGAGCTTTTGCCGCAGCTCAGGACATTATTTTCTTTCTCTTTATAATTGGTGGCGTGTTAGCCGTAATGCGTGCAACAGGAGCTATTGATGCCGTTCTGGGTCGTATGCTTGAGCGATTGGGTGGTAAGCCCGGTATATTGATATTTACGGTGACATTTGTGTTTGCATTGGCCTCAAGTGCCATGGGTGCCAGTGGAGAATACATCCCCTTTGTTCTGATATTAGTGGCGCTTTGCCGGGCTATGAAACTGGATAGCATGACTGCCGTTGCCGTCATAATCGCAGGTTATGGCATTGGCTATGGTGCTGCTGCCTTTAATCAATACACCGTGGTTGTAGCGCAAGGCGTTGCCGGACTGCCAACGTATTCGGGCTGGGAAGTTCGTATGGCGATGCTGGTTCCCTTTGTTATGATAGGTGCACATCATGTGTGGAGTTATAGCAAGAAAATTCAGCTCGATCCCACAAAAAGTCTAATGTATAACGTCAATTCTGATGAGCCAGAATTCGATAAAAATTCATATCCAGCTTTGAATTTTGCTCACATGGCAATATTAGGAGCATTTTTCTTAGCTCTTGGGATTTCGGTTTGGGGAATTGCCACCCAAGGATGGTATCTAACGGAATTAGGAGCAGCTTTTTTAATTGCCGGAATTGTAGTGGCAATAATTGGCCGCCTGGCGCCTGATTTGGTTGCCAAAAAGTTCGTTAGTGGAGCCAAAGACCTCACCGAAACAGCCTTGCTCGTAGGTGTTGCAAGAGGAATAGCTCTGATGTTGGAAGACGGACAAATCCTGCACACTATTGTTCACGTTTTATCGGTTCCCTTATCGGCTGTTGGCCCTGAATTGGCGGGTGTTGGTATGATTGTAATGCAAACCTTGCTAAACTTGTTTGTGCCCTCAGGTAGCGGTCAGGCTTTTGTAACAATGCCACTAATGGCGCCACTGGCCGACATCCTTGGCCTTTCCCGCCAAATTGCTGTTCAAGCGTTTTTATTTGGGGATGGTTTTGCAAATATGATTGTGCCTACCAACGCTGTTTTAATGGGAATTCTTGGTATGGCTGGTGTTCCTTATGATCGATGGTTTCGATTTTGTATGCCACTACTGCTCAAGCTATTAGGTTTTGCAGCAATTGTGATGGTTGCGATGATTTGGTTTGGGTACTCCTGAAAAGTTCTGTCACATTCCAACAAACGTAAGGATTAGCAACTCATGAGTATTTTTTTCGCGGTTGTACTGATTTACCTCGGCTTGCTGATGGGGATTTCCGTTTTCAAAAGCCGAATGATAAAGAGCCAGGAAGATTTCATGGTTGCCGGTCGCTCTGTGCCTACCTATAAACTTGTTGGTACATTACTCTGTACATGGATTGGCTCGGGGAGTTTATTAGCCGGTGCCGGATTTGCCGCTCAGGTTGGTTTATCTGAATTGTGGATGGCGGCCGGTGCTTGGGTAGGGATTGTTATTGTTTTCTTTTTGGCTGCCCGGGTAAGACGAATCGCCCAATATACGGTTCCTGATATTCTGGAATTGCGCTACAATAAATGGGCACGAATTCTGGGTACCATGGTCATCGTAATTGCCTACACTACTATAGTTGGATATCAGTTCAGAGGTGGTGGTTTTGTGTTGGAATTGGTAGCTGGAATTCCGGAATGGCAGGGAGTTTTATTAACTGCGGGGTTTATCATCACTTTTACCGCATTTGCCGGAATGCTCTCCATTGTTTCGGTGGATATAATAAATGGAGCTGTGATTACAGTTGCTGTTATTTTGGCAGTGCCATTGGTCTATTCTCATCTTGGAGGTGCTGAATATATTTCAGCAAATATTGATCCCCAGTTTTTTACTGTATTAGGTGGTCATGATTGGTTTTGGGCAATGGGAGTCTTTTTCCCCACATTTTTACTGCTCATGGGTGAATCAAACATGTATCAAAAGTTTTTTTCGGCGAAGAACGAAAAATCCGCCAAAACAGCCGTTATGTGGTGGGTTGTGGGTACGATAATCGTTGAGACTGCAATTGCTTCGCTGGCTATACTCGCATTTTCTCATTTTAATGCTCTTGATCCTTCATCCATCATGCACCTTGCTGTTGAAGACAGCGAGCGCATTATCTTACACGCCGCCCGATTCGGAACCGAAGTGGGCTTACCCTTGGCCGGAGGGCTGCTCCTCATCTGTGCTGCAGTAGCGATAATCACATCTACAGGAAATAGTTTTCTATTGGCGCCATCCACAAATATTACACGAGACATTTACCAGCGTTTTATAAATCCATCTGCTTCTGAGCAAAGAATTGTACTATTTCAGCGTGTGATGGTTTTGCTGTTGGGCATCGTCGCTTATTTGCTGCTCACACAGTTCCGAACCATACTGGATATGGCTTTCACGGCATACACGATGGTTGGTGCCGGACTCACTCCCGCCTTACTAGCAGCTTTTCTTTGGAAACGCGTTACCACAGCCGGCGGAGTTGCATCCATTGCCACAGGTATGATTGTCACTCTTTTGATAACCGTCGTAAATGCCGTATTAGCGGAGCCCCTGATTCCCACAACACATATCGTCTTACCTGCTGCCGGTTTATCGCTATTGGTTTTGATAGTGGTTTCTCTCGCAACGCCGCCTGACCCCAAAGAAAAATGGGAAAAATTCTACAGTAAAGAAGGCAGTCTTGACGATGCTATTGAAGATTATAAATCGAGTTAGCGACAAGTCTACGCTACTATCCTACAAGACTCTTGAGGTTAGTCCTACAATTTGTCTATATGCAGAAGCTTAGTTTACTAATGCAATAATGCGATATAATGAAATCAATGAGTCAATGGGTAATGCCATGGGGAGGTATTATGAATACCACAATCTCAAATCATCATGAATTAGTTAAGCTTGATTATTGGATTAACTTTCTGTTCTACAGTGGATTGTTCTTTTTAAGCGTAGCCTTTGTTTTTGGATAAATGATTTGTACACGTATTTCAATCCATTAAACAAGCTTTTTTTGAACAATTATGATAGTCATATCATCATGTTGCACTGCCGAACCGGTAAATCCTTTTACATCCTCGGTAATCATTTTTGCTAGTTTTCCTGAGGATATTTGCTTGTTAGCATTACGGAGAATGGAATTTTCTAATCGTTGTTCGCCAAACTGTTCCCGGGCAATATTGGTGCTTTCTGCATAGCCATCAGTAAATAGTAATAAAGTCTTTTCCGGAGTGAGTTTGATTTTCGAAACTTCCAGATGCTTTTCAAATGTATCCGGATCAGCCATCCCAAGAGCAAACCCTTTTGGAATAAATTTTTGGCAATCACCGGTCTCATGGTCATGCAAATACAAGGGATCATGACCAGCACGGACATATTCAAATGTTTGAGTCTCACTATTCAAAATCCCCGCTAAAGCTGTAATGAAGGTTCCGGGAGAGCTATTTTGATAGAAAAGCCGATTTACTTCTACAATTATATCATGAATGGTTTTCTGAGTTTTACAAACGGCCTGTAAATATCCCTTTAACAAAGTCATATAAAATGCTGCTTTTACGCCTTTCCCACTAACATCGGCAATGATTATCAATGTGTGCTTATCATCCAAAGCAATAAAATCATAATAATCCCCACCTACTTCGTAAGCCGTTTTACAACTAGCCGCAATATCGAATCCTCTTATGTTTGGCTCTGACGAAGTCAAAAAGTGATCCTGTACTTCTTTAGCCAGTTCAAACTCTTTTTCAATGCGCTGCTCGCGGGCCAGGCGTTTCAGATATTCAGGAACCAAGTCGGGCATTTTGCTTAAATCATCTTCCGTCTTTAAGCCTTGATACCCTGTAATTAGAAAGGTAGCCGCTACAAATAAGAACATCAGAAAAACACTCACATCAGAGTAGCCGGGAAGAATCAAAAATTGCGAAGAAAATAAACTGATGCCATACACAAAGTAGGTTGTGATAACTGTAAGTACATCATACTTGAGATAAAACCAGACAGGGATAGCTACCAGAATCAAACTGGAAATAAAGCCGGTATAATCGTTTAAGAATAATGGTACGCTGAACAGAAAAAGCGAATTCAAAAAAACTAAAATGAGAAAAATCCAGAATTTTGAAAGTCGCTTGAGTTGTAACCATGCTCCCGGAATCATCACCAAAGAAATGGACATTAATATGGCGGTAAAACCTTTTACGGCTAAACCATATAAAGGTGCAATAGCGTATTCGTTAACCGTGTAAAGGGAGGATGATTCCAGAGGTGAAAACCAGGAGTAATCTGCAATTGCAAAAATCAGAGTTGCCAATCCAATCATTATTAAACCACCGGCAAGCCCACGTGTTAGAGAAAAGCCCACGATATCATTTTTTACATAGCCATGACGCAGTAAGGTGATAGCATGTTTCTTGCCACTGGATGCCTCTTCGGTTAGCGAATCAGCAGTTCCCAAAACCAACATCGAAATACCTGCAGTAATCAATCCGGTTACTATGGGCACAAACACAATGATAAACCAAACACTCGGAGACGCTGTAGTTTCACCAATTAACTCACGATAGAGAATCAAAATCAGAATAAAAAAAGACAGCAAACCTATCGCAAAGGCATCCAGTTTTACGAGACGCATATCAATTAGGCGATCAAATTGCCTTCTGAAAAAGGTAATAAGAATAAAGATACCCAGGATAATACTGGCTATGGTTGTTACGATACCTCGTAAATCATTCGTCGTTGAGCTAGTTGCTAAAAGTTCGTTTCCGTCATAAGAAATGCGGTTTAAACTACCATCATTATTGATTCGTACATTGATGTCTAATGGGATGAACTCATCTCGCAAGAAAGTAATTTCTATTTCATCCTGATTTACAGTAAATGAAGAAAATTGCAGCTTATCCTGATGCCAGATTGTTTTTTCAAGATGAAATTTTGCAATAGCTATAAGCTTTTCCTCCGTGATATTCTCGGTATCCAGAATATGGGAATCGTAATATGGCAAAGATAGCGAATCACTTTGGAAAGAGAGCAGGGCGCCATCCGGTGAAAACCTCATACGGAAATCACTGCGAGAAAACTCTTCTTCTGAGAAATCATCTCCCTCCATTTCAGATATTTCCACCCAGTTAGTCTGGCGATGACCTACAGAAACATCCCAATAAAAAAGCACATGCTGTTCATCACCTTTACTCAGCCAATTGTTCACTTTACGCTTTCCAAAATTGTGAATTACATCTCTGATAAGAGGATAGTTACGTCTGATCGAAATGGTAACAGCTTCAGGTGGGGTTTGAACATCCATCACCTCTAATATAGATTGGGTTCTGTTTAGGATGTCTTCCTCAGAGTTGGATATAGAAAGATAATATTCCGGTGAAACCCGTGGCAAGACTATGAGCATTAGCAAAAGACCAATCAGGCCTCCTGCAAAAATATAGGTGTCGGATTTTGAGAATTTAGAAATCAAAACTCAGAAAATGATTTGTCCGTAATTAAAAATTTTAATCCGGAAAATGTATAAGTCTATTTTAAGGTAATGTTACGAAAAAAATATCTGCTTATACCCAGACTGGAAAACATATATAAAAAATTATATATTAAAATAAATTATTAAACTGAATCAAGGCTTCGGCTGGAATATTATTAATAGAGGAAATTATGGGAATCAAAGAACGCTTATTGGTCGCTTTTAACGATGAAGGTGGCTATACCACAACTATGGAGTATCACGGACATCAACTTGTGGCGGATGAGCCGGAAGAATTAAATGGTGATAATAAAGGCCCTGATCCGTTTGGGTTCATCCTTGCCGGACTCACCAGCTGCGTGGCTATAACTTTGCGTATGTACATACAGCGCAAAGAGATGAAAGTAAGAAGAATCGCTATTGAAGCTTCTATGAATGAAGACAAAGAAATCAAACTATTACTGGAAGTAGATGCAGATATCACCGAGCAGGAGCATAAGCGCTTAGGACAAATCGCTGAAATGTGCCCGGTACACAAGTTTCTGAAAAAAGAAGCGGTGATTACCAAAGAGATGGTTTAGCAATTTTATAAACATGCGACCCCATCGGGGTCATTGGAAGAGATAAGTTGCCGTTTTGTAAACATGCGACCTGTTTGAGTTGTTGGATTAGGTGTGGGGGACTTCCTTTTTTTTATGCATTTAACTCCCTTCGGAGTCGAGGCATGGGATTGACGTTATTATTAACATCTGACCCCGTTGGGATTATTGACTGTGTGTGGTTTACTACTTTTCTAAAAACATGTTCAGACATCAATCCATAAATTTACACGAATCAATTATGGGATATGGGCTCATTTTGCTATTCTTAGTCACCTAACCCTTTTCACCTAAACCTACTAAGTATGAAGAAAAATCGCATTTTTGCAGTATTGCTTGTCGGTCTTTTTTTGTTTTCTACGCTGGCTACAGAAGCGCGGGAAAACAATGGCGAAACCGATAATACACTCAGTGCCGAGCGCCTCTGGGAGATGAAGCGTGTCGGGAATCCAACCATTTCCCCGGATGGACGCTGGGTTGTGGCTCCTGTAACACATTACACCGTTGATGACGACAAAAGTCACACAAATTTATGGCTTTTTGCCGCTGATGGTTCTGTTGAGCGACCGCTAACGCAGCATGGTTCCGCAGCCGGTCAGCCGGTTTTTAGTCCGGATGGTACCAAACTTGCTTTTATTACTCGCAGAGAGGGCGACGATGCCGGACAAATCTATATTCTCCCAATTAACGAACCGGGCGAGGCTCAGCGTCTGACCGAAGTTCCCACCGGAGTAAGTGCGCCACGCTGGGTAGGTGATCATATTTATTTTGTATCCAATATCTTTCCCGGACAAAGTTGGGAGGAGATGGCAGAGACACTTTCCCAAAGAAGAAGTTCTCACATGTCTGCTCATACCTGGAATGCTTTGCCATTTGCTTCCTGGGATAGATGGTTAGATGAAACCCATGAGGCTTACATCTTCCGTATTCCTGCTAAAGGAGGCGAAGTTCAGGAAGTAACCAAGCAAACCGGTTTACAATTGCCTAGATCCGGACAGAGTACAGCCAATTACGATGTATCTCCGGATGAAAGTCTGATTGCTTTTGTGTCTGATACCAATCAAGACGATTTGGATCCTAAATTTGATATCTATCTGTTCGAAATTGGCTCTGATGAAGCACGCAATCTAACTGCTGATAATGATGCGCCGGATGGAAACCCTCAATTTAGTCCAAATGGGAGAATGCTCGCTTACACTACGCAGCGCATAAAAGGCTTTTATGCTGATACCCGCCGTTTGGCTATTTACGATGTACGCCGAGACAGATCCGAAGTAGTTACCGAAGGTTGGGACCGCTCCGCTGATGGCTTGGTCTGGGCGCCGAATAATCGTGGACTTTATGGCTCAATCGATGATGCCGGAACGCGACGCGTGTATTATATCACCACAAGTGGTTCGCCAAGTGCTGTTACGGCGGATACTGATTTTCCCTCAGTTGCCATCTCAGATAATGGTACTCTGGTAGGATTGAATCACAGTTTTCTGTATCCCCCTCGCTTAAAAGTAATCAACACCAGAAATGGAAATACCCGACGAATTGATACCATCAATGATGATATTCTCGCTGATGTGCGTTTAGGAACCTACGAAAGCGTCACCTATCAGGGCTATGATGGGCAAGACATCCAAATGTGGGTTCATTATCCGCCGGATTTCGATAAAAGCAAAGAATATCCTCTTTTCTTATTGATTCACGGTGGACCGCATAGTGGAATTACAGACGGATTTCATTTCCGCTGGAATGCACAAACTTTCGCATCATGGGGATATGTGGTTGCCTGGCATAATTTCCATGGAAGTTCAGGTTTTGGTCAGGACTTTACCGATTCTATAAATCCGGATTGGGTAACTCGTCCGCTAAAAGACACGCAAGCAGCGGCAGCCTGGTTTGCTGAAAAAGATTGGATTGATGCCGACCGCATGGTAGCCGGTGGCGGTAGTTATGGTGGATATCTTTCTTCTGTACTTTTGGCAAAAGAGCATCCTTTCAATGCATTGGTAATTCATGCGCCAGTTTACAATATGTATTCGCAAATGGCCGCAGATTTTGCTGTGCACACCGTTCGTTTTGGCAATTATTGGGATGAAGGAAACACAATTTACAAAGATATCTCGCCACACTACATGGCCGGCGATTTCCGAACTCCTGCCTTAATTATTCACGGACAATTGGATTATCGAGTTCCGGTGGGGCAGGCATTTGAATTATTCCGCACTTTGCAAAGTAGAGGTGTAGATTCACGCCTGATTTATTATCCCGATGAAAATCACTGGATTCTAAAACCAAATAATTCACTCTACTGGTACGAGCAAGTACGTGAGTGGATAGGCCAATACGCCGATCCGGGCGCAAGATAATATCTCATTGTTATCCGGGAAAATTTTAGACATATACATCTAAGAATTAAAAATCAGTTACTTAAAGGAGAATTCTCCCCTAGTGCCCCTTTCTGTCATAGCGACAGACTAGTCCAAAATATAAGGGGTATAAGACAGGGCTTTCTTTAAGTCCCCTGCCTTTGGCGGGGGATTTAGGGGGAGGTGAATAAAACGTGGATGATTTTCTATTTAGTCGGACAGCAAGATAAATATATAAAGCGTGCCAGTCTGCTACTGTGGATTGGCACGTTTATAAACTTCGGGATTTAGCACATATCAGAATTAATCATGCTGATATGTCAAATCTCCTTTTACTGCTCATTTTCAACGAAAGTAGTTTGCAAAGAATATAAATGACCACCAAAAACATCTGCGCAACTCAGCGATCACTCCGCGTGAAAAAATCAGATTCACAGAAAACCCGATTAAATCTGCAAAGCCTCCTTATGCAGCCCATATCCCGTACCGCGATAGGTTTTGATGATATCTCCATGAGAGCCCATCTTTAGTCGCAGGTTTTTGATATGCACATCTACGGTTCGGTCAAAGACAAATTTGTCATCGCCGCCAATATGCTCCAGAATCTCCTGACGTGTAAATACCCGCTTGGGACTTTCAAAAAACAAGTGCAGGATTTCAAATTCGGTATGGGTTAATTCCAAAGCCGTTCCGCCACAAGTAACTTCTCTGGAAGCGGGATTGATGTGAACACCTCCAAAAGCTATCCATCCGCCTTTGTCTTTTTTATGTCTGCGAAGTAAGGATTCGATGTGGGCTTTAATCAGATTGAGGCTGGCAGGTTTCGGGATATAATCATCAGCACCAACAGTGAGTCCGTCAATTTTATCTTTTTCTTTGTTTTTTGCAGTAAGAAAAATGACAGGAATACTATTAACTACGGGATGTTGACGAATAAACCTACAAACCTGATGACCATCTCTACCCGGCACCATAATATCCAAAACGGCCAAATCAATTTCTGAAGCGTGGTCGTTAATCAGTTTTTCAGCCTTTTTCCCATTGGCAGCATGAAATACCTTGTATTCATGCATTTCCAGATAGTTGACGAGCATTTCGGCCGGTTCCTGCTCGTCTTCCATTAGTAAAATTGTATATGCGTTGTTCATGATGGGAAAATAACAAAACTGAATGGAAAAGTGTTCGTGTCTCTTATCTGGAAAAAACGAATAAAAAACACTGATGAAATCACTCAAAGGATTTCGAAACAAGTGTTGCTGAAATAAAAAATATTAATTTATATTACTTAGATGTAAGCGCTTTCAAGTTGTGCTATTCCCCCATTTAACTAAAATAGGCTCGTATGAAACAGATATTACTTGGTATTACTATTCTCGTTGTTCTGGTATTAGTCATCGCATTCCCATTACATGCGCAACCCGGCCTGCCAAACCCACCGGATCAGGCTCCGGTTTGGACACCAATTGTTATGGCTTTACTAGGAGCTACTTTTTTTGGAATTAAGCTTATGAGGAGAAATACAAAATGAAAAAGTTATACAAATTATTCTTGTGCGTAATATTATTAGGCTTTTCCGTAACCGCAGAAGCTCAAACCATTTTAGCTGAGGATGATGCCTCGAATTATAGTACTTGGACAAATGGTTCTAATGAAGGAACAGGGTTTCAGCCGTGGGTTTTGAGTGCACCTGCTGGTAATGGGGGACATTTTTTAGGCAGCTCTACCCCTAATGAAGATTGGACTAATGGTATTAATTCCGGTGGGCAGGCTTTTGGAATGTGGAATAGTGGAACTGATGATGCGACTGTTGCACAACGTAGAGTAAGTTCATCTTTAGGAAATGGCCAAGAATTAAGTTTCCAAGTTAGTTTTCGCTTTGACGGGGGAACCAGAGGTTTCAACATTCAGGATAGTGAAGACGCAACTATTTTTTTCTTTGATATTACTGGTGGTGGCTACTCATGGACTGGCGGGGGTACAGCACCAGTGACAGGTTGGGATAGCCAGAGACAAAATGGGGAGGTCTTAACTGTGAAATTAGTTCAAGTTGGGGATGATTTGAACTATGAGATTACAGGATTGCATAGCAGTAGCCCAAATGCAACAGGAACTGTAAACGGGATTTTGGATCAAGTAACCATATTTAATAATGCTAACGCAGGTGGTGATAACCAAAATTTCTATTTTAACAATTTTCAAATCACTCAATTGGCAATTCCAGATGCTGTAAGTTTAACATCCCCTGCCAATAACGCAGTTGATATCGAATTTCAACCGGAGTTTGAATGGACAACCGCAGACAGAGCAGATACATATTCTATCCAAATCTCTACAGAGAGTGATTTCTCATCTACGGTTATTGATGAATCAGGATTAACCACAACTACTTTTTCAGTTTCCAGTGACTTGATAAGCGGACAAGAGTATTTCTGGCGAGTTAGAGGAACTGGAGCTGATGGCAACGGCCCTTGGTCTGCCACCTGGTCTTTTACAACACTTGAAGAAACCGATGTTGAGCAAATCGTTTTAACTTCGCCTGCTGATAATGCAACAGGATTAACCCTACTTCCTTCTTTTTCATGGCAAGCAGACGCAAATGCCATCGATTATCAAATCCAGATTTCTACTTTGGATGATTTTACTTCTACAGTAAGAAATGTGAGTAATATCGAAGCGACTTCGTTAACCTTGACCGAAATACTGGGATTTGAAACAGAATACTTTTGGCGAGTCAGAGGAAGAGATAATATTGGTAATGGTGCTTGGTCAGAAGTTCGCAGTTTTACCACAACAGCACCAAAGGCTGTATTTTCCGGTAACGGTGGTACGGGATTTGGCGGAACGGTGAGTGGTAGCACATTGCGAGTGTGGGATAACGATGATAATATCTATTTCGAATTCCAGCGAGGTCCCGGCTCTTTTGGCAATGAAGAAGGCGCGATTGACTTTTTTGTAGTCTATATAGACAATGATTCAGAAGGTAGAAATATAATTGATGGCGCGGTTAATGATCAGCAAGACAACAATCGCAGAGCTATTTCAAGTGCCGGAGATTTTGCTTCTACTTTAACATTTCCTAATGGATTCAATGCTCGTTATGCTATCTCTATAGGAGTGCCTTTTGGTGGCCTATGGGAAATTCCTCCTACGGGACAAATTGATAATGAAGGATTGAATTTTATCAGTGCTGTTGGTTCACCGGATGCAGGAAGCGATGAGTCATTCATTTTCACAATTGAAACATCTGATATTGGCGGCAATAGTTTCGATTTTGTGGCTACTTATATGAATGGCGTTAATGGCTTCACATCTAACGAAGGATACGGTCGTGGATTTCCCGATGGTGATAATAACCTCGGCGGTGGAGACATGAACTTCACCAGCTATTTCTCTTATCCATCCGGAAATGAAACCTTTACGGAGCAAATTGCTTCCGGAGAAAATGCCGGTTGGAGAGTGCTTTCCGCACCAGTTAGTGGAGTTCGTATTTCTGATTTGGCCAACCAAAACCTGGTGCAGGGATATTCCGGACTAAACGCAATTTATGGCGGTGAAGTTGATTACGACTCAGCCTCTCCAAATTTATTGTTTAGAACAGGCGGTGATTATGGTATCCCTTCAGGCGCTGATGCTGATTATCAGATTCCAACAGCTACTGGTTTCTTATGGTATTATTACGATAATGACATTGGCCCTTCTGTAGAATTGCCATTTACGCTTAGTTTGCAAGGTCTGACACCAACTTCTGATGTGACCCGCAATCTACTCAGTGAAAACGATTGGGAATTTGTAGGTAACCCATTCAATAGTGCAATTACCGGTCAACATATATCCGGAGGATTAAGCGGTACGGATTATTTCGTGCTGAATGAAGAAAATCAGACATTTGATCTAGTAACGGATAACTCAGCAGAAATTCCGGTTTTTGGCGTTGCTGTATATGAGAGTACTACAGGAAGCGTGACTGTTGCCACAGAGCCTCAGGCTACAATGCTGTCTCAGGCTAATGAAATAATGGTGCGTCTTAATCTGACGCCTCAAGCAGAGGAAATTGCCGGTAATTATGTGTATCTGAGATTCCATGAAGAAGCAACGTCAGGTTTTGATTATCTGGATATGCCAATGTTGGCTCCACTTACAGATACTTTCGCTTCCATCGCCTTTACAGGGGAGCGCAACGGTAAGCTAATTTCTAAAGCCATTGAATCACAACCTCTCCATTTACAAGAGCGAGTTGATTTAGATTTAGCTTTCCTTACTGCAAATCATGATGGATATTTCGAAATTTCTTCTGAGGATTTCGGAAACCTGCCTTCTGATTGGTCTATTTTGCTGAACGATACCAAGTTGGATAAGCAAATCAACATTTTGGAAGAATCTTACGTGTTTTACTCCGATGCCGTGACAATTGAAGCATCCGAAAAACTAAATGCTTTACGGAGTATGCCGGTAGACGAGATGAAAGACAGATTCACTATAAGTATTTTTGCCGGTGATGTAACAAGTAGCGATTCCGGTAGTGAACTACCTACATCACTCTCCCTCTCCCAAAACTACCCCAACCCGTTCAACCCAACTACCGTCATTTCCTACGCGCTGCCGGAAAATGCAATGGTACGTTTAACGGTGTATGATGTATTAGGACGCCAGGTGGCAACCTTGGTAAACGAGGTAATGCCAGCCGGTACACACAACGCCACTTTTGATGCCGCAAACTTGTCATCCGGTATGTATATCTATCGCCTGCAAGCAGGCAACAAAACCCTAAGCAGAACGATGACTTTAGTGAAATAAACCTCACAAAAGTTTGAATAACAAAACACCCGTAGCGAAAGCTTCGAGGTAGTAAAGAGCAGAAACGTGTCAGGTTTTAAAAACCTGACACGTTTTTTTTGCAAAGCCGATGAGTCTGGCATTATACCATTTAGCCAACCGCACCATTCAAATCCGTTCGACGTTCAACCGTCAACGTTCGACCAAATCCCATTTCATTTCGCGCCGGATGCTTTCCCAATCTCCGATTCATATATCGCCGGCGCATTTACGCTTCGCGTTCTCTTTAACCCGGGGTATCGCTATGCTCAACCCCGGGCTACCAATATTCCGCTCCTCTGGAGCTTGAAATGTAGGCAATGAAACGATTTGCGAATAAATCCAAATTATGGCATCATATTCGCCGGGGTTCTTGCCCAAAACCTGATTCCTATCCTCGACTGCTACAGGGGGATTATTTAAGAATCCTGATTAAGCTTCACATAATCAATAAGATTTCTATTCAATCCATCTCACCCGCTTCTCGTCGGCGGAAGTAATCGCGGGTGGCTTGCATCACTTTTGGCGAGAGTAATAATGTGGCGGTCATCGTTGGGATGGCCATTAAGGCAAACATGCCGTCAATCAAACTCACTACGGCGTCAATGGTCATGATGGCGCCAAAAAATACGGCGAAAAGATAGAAGTAATTATAGTAGTGTCTGCGCTCGGCACCGAACAAAAATCCGAAGCATTTAGCGCCGTAGTAATTATAGGTGAACATGGTGGTAATGCTGAAAATAACCACACAAATGATTAGCACAGTATTTCCTATGCCTGGAATCCCCTGAGAAAAAGCCATGGCCGTAAGCGTGATTCCATCCGCATCAGATGTCGTCCATACGCCGGTCATGAGAATTGCTAGGGCCGTCATAGTGCACACAAGCAAAGTGTCGATGGCTGGTTCGAGCATGGCTACCAGGCCTTCGCGAACAGGCTCTCGGGTTTTTGCGGCGCCGTGTGCCATTGCTTCCGTACCAATACCGGCTTCGTTAGAAAAGGCTGCCCGGCGAATTCCAGTTATAATCACCACTCCAACAGCACCTCCGGCAGCAGCTTGTCCGGTAAAAGCATCGGTAACGATTAAAGAGAGATAGTATGGGATTTCGGTGTAATTGCTAATGATGATATAAACTACTGCCATCACGTAAATCAATACCATAAGGGGTACCAAACTGGCAGTTACCGATCCAATTCTTTTGATTCCTCCAAATATTACCAAGGCAACTAAAATGGCAAGTGTGATTCCAACTAAAATATCAGAGATAAAAAATCCGGCCTCAGAAATTCCGCTACCGGACAATACGGTTGAAGTGCCGCCCAAAATATCCAGAGGAATGAAAACTGTATCGCGTAGAATTTGGCTCAATTGGTTGGACTGAAACATAGGAGTACATCCCAATAAACCGGCAATAGAAAAGAAAATGGCAAGCGGCTTCCACTTTTTACCAAGACCTTCCGTAATGAAATACATCGGGCCACCTTGTAGCTTTCCCATGGAATCGTAACCGCGATAAAGAATGGCCAGGGTACAGGTGAAAAACTTCGTAGCCATACCCACAAGCGCAGAAACCCACATCCAGAAAATAGCTCCCGGTCCACCAACGATAATAGCGATTGCCACGCCACTGATATTCCCCATCCCAACGGTGGCCGCAAGCGCACTGGAAAGCGCCTGGAAATGATTGATATCTCCCGGTGCGTCTGGGTCTTCATATTTGCCGGTAAGGATATCTATCCCATGAAAAAAGTGGCGATAGGGGATAAATCGAGAAATAATCAGAAAAAACAAGCCGCCACCCACAAGGAGAACTAAAAGAAACGGACCCCAGGCAAAGTTGGCAAAATCGACGAGTATTTGTTCTATAAATTCCAGAAGAAGTGTTGTTGATTTGAGTTATTCGCCAATAATAACCAATCAAATAGCATCTGCAAAATTTGTTTTTCGGTTATTTTGGAAGTGCAGCATGGTCTTTCATATTAGATTATGAGACCATTTCGGGATATAGAAGGGCAAGAAAAATGTTAGGGGATATAATGAAAATGAAAAAACCGGATGTCATAAAAGTATAGACAGAGCCGGTTTTTTATGTGCTACCTGATGTGAGGGTTCACAATCGGTTTCTTCAAGCATAGATATCCTCAGTTTTTATGGAGTGTCACGAGTTGGGTCTCCTATTAATTTTTGATTTACGTGATTTGCAATCGCAATGATGAAGTTTTGATGATCCAGACTAATTCTGTCGCTCATCCATTCTTCATAATCATCGCTGTCGAGCGTAAGTAATGCAAGGTATGCCTTATATCTGTGCGAGGTAAGTGCAGCAGTATTCATGGTTTCCTGCAAGGCTTCTTTGATATCAGAGCGATAAGAGCCATCAGGCATTAAGTAGGCAATCTGCATTAGATTGGTCAAAGAAATCGTGAACACAGACTCAGACACAGAGGAAAGATTCTGAATGTTTTGATTTACGACCATATCCATATTTGATTGTTGAATCACAACATGGCTTCTGTCAGGTTGTGGTGTGTATGTAGTATCAAGTGCCTGAAGGGAACTGACGCTACTGGTTCCTGTAATAAGTACAAGGACTAATGTTTTAATTATATATCTGATGTTTATCATGTATTATGATTTGATTTATAATAGCTACAGTGATTTTCACTGCATGCTGGTATTGGCGTTATGCCAATTTCTGTGATTAGTTAAATTATCTGTTTCGTTTTCGAGATAATTATTAGTAAGACCGTAACTGATAATATTGTGAAAGAGGTTGGATACTCTTGTTTGAATATGACAATGCAAAATTACGATGATTTGTTCCTCGTCTCAAAGAAAATCATTTGAATAATTATTGAACTATTATTTTATCCTTCAATTGTATGTCATAAATGACAATGGAAACGCTTTTAATTCTCTTTCAAGTATGCTTAAATGACGTGTGTAAAAATGGTCGAAGCGCTTTTATGATTTTTTAATAAATAAAAAAGCGCTTTTAAGAAAATCTGTCAAAATAACAGATGCTAAAAACGCTTCCAGAAAACCGCATATAGATATCATAAATAGCTTTTTTTGAGGTTTTTACTTCAGCTAGATATCAAACATGTATATAGATGTGGTCGTGAAATAGGATTTTAATAAATAGAAAAATGGAATTTGCTACAGGAAATGTCTGCTATTAATCTATTCTTTCTATCTCTAATGTCACTTCTTTGAGGCTCATCACTATGGCTGCGATAGTAGCAATGATTGGTGATAGTAAGAAAATCCATCCCCCGCCAATGCTTGCTATAGTAAGAGTCGTATCCAATAA
The DNA here is from genome assembly GCA_007116685.1 of Balneolales bacterium. Lineage (GTDB taxonomy): Bacteria > Bacteroidota > Rhodothermia > Balneolales > Natronogracilivirgulaceae > SKIC01. Next base: position 12,784 of record SKIC01000276.1, on the reverse strand, counting down.
AACTTTGCCGTCTTTATTCTTTAATACAAGCCTGCGGATGTTTCCCTCATTTAAAATTTCGGCAATTTTTTGCACGATATTATTTCCGGTGATTTTGAATTCTTCTGTAAATGACATGGCTTGCCTCCGGTAAGTTTTTGTAAGGATTTCTGTCCAGCTGTATCTACTTACGCAAAAAAGAGTAAACAGATACAGGAATTTATTATGCTAGCAAAAGTCTTTTGCGCATCAACCTATGGCGTTGATGCCCATATCATTACAACTGAAATTCATTATACAGGTGGTTTGCCGAAATACTATTTGGTGGGATTGCCGGACAGAGCCATTAGTGAATCGCAAACACGTATTGAAGCAGCAATCAAAAATTCGGGAGCCGAGATGCCCCGAGGCAGAACTATGGTGAATTTGGCTCCCGCCGATTTACCAAAGGAAGGCAGTTCGTTTGATTTACCTATTGCCATAGGGCTTCTGGCAGTAAGCGAACAAGTCCAAACAGGATTGCTTTCAGAAACGCTGATTCTGGGTGAATTGGCTCTTGATGGTTATCTGCGTCCGGTGCGTGGCGTGTTACCAATAACGGTTGAGGCCAGGAAAAAGGGAATCAAGCACATCGTAGTTCCCCAAGAAAATGCCACCGAGGCAGCTGTAGTTGAAGGTATACAGGTTTTTGGCTTCTCTCATCTTAAAGAAGTGATGTCCTGGTTAAACGCCGAAAAGGAATTTCAGCCATTTAGCGTTGATATCTCTAAAATTTTCTCGCAGGATGTTTATAAAGAGGTCGTTGATTTCGCAGATGTGAAAGGCCAGGAGAATGTGAAGCGAGCAATGGAAGTAGCCGCAGCCGGCGGACATAATATAATAATGGTGGGGCCGCCAGGTTCCGGTAAAACCATGATTGCCCGCCGCCTCCCAACTATCCTGCCACCACTGGAATTGGATGAAGCTTTGGAAACGACCAAAATACATTCGGTAGCCGGCTTATTAGGAAATGGTGTCTCTCTTGTCACTCACCGACCATTTCGTTCTCCTCACCATACCATTTCGGACGTGGCTTTGGTAGGTGGTGGTAGTATTCCACATCCCGGCGAAATATCGTTGGCTCACAACGGAGTTTTGTTTTTGGATGAACTTCCGGAGTTTAAAAGAAGTGCATTGGAAGTTATGCGTCAGCCGCTTGAAGACGGTCACGTAACGATATCTCGTGCTAAAATGACCGTCAATTATCCTTCCCAAATTATGTTGGTGGCGTCTATGAATCCCTCCCCGTCTGGGGATTGGTACGACCCATCTGATTCCACCAGTGGAAATAATCCCGGTTTAATGCAGCGTTATTTGAGTAAAATAAGCGGACCGCTGCTGGATAGAATTGATTTGCATATAGAAGTACAGAAAGTCAGTTATGAAGAACTTTCATCCAAAGCCAAAGGAGAGTCTTCTGCTGAAATCAGAAAAAGGGTGATGGAGGCGAGCTTAATCCAAAAGCAACGATTTATGGGTGTGAAGGATGTCTTCTGTAATGCCCAAATGAGTACAAAACAAGCAAGAAAACTCTGTGGCTTGGATGACGCAGGCTCCGCACTTTTGAAAAAGGCTATACAATCCTTGAGCTTATCTGCCAGAGCCTACGATCGAATTTTAAAAGTTGGCAGAACCATTGCTGATTTGGATTCTTCAGAGCAAATTAAGAGCAATCACATTGCAGAGGCCATTCAGTATCGGAATTTAGATAGAGAAGGCTGGTTGGGTTAGAAAAAACTTGTTTTAGCTAGAAGTTCGCCGTCTTACATACACAAATACACATATTTGGAGCACACTTACACACATATCTCACATACCTGAGGCAGGTTTGTAACCTGCCCCAGATATGTGAACGTAGTTGCTAGATCAAAAATCAAAACTTATTTATCAACTATGAATGTGTGATGATTGGCGATTAGGCGGAAGTATTGTTATAAATTTAGTTCATTGTCAAAGATCTCGATATTCAAAAAGATAATAGCTGAAAAGTTTACTTCTGTTACTTTTGATTGAGCAAAAGTAACCAAAACTCACCGGACGAGGAAAAAATTGGCTAAACGCAACTGCATTCCGCTAAAAGAAAACAATGCTCCATTTCGTTAGGAAAAGCCTAAAGTTACATCAGCGGTATGTTTTCTTTCTTAACGCTTCATTCCGTTTCGTTCTAAACGCCATTTTTTCCAATGGCCGGACTTATTAATACAAATACAATTCTTAGGTACATAAATTAATAAGAGTATGCGAGTTGGTAATTCATACAATTAGGATAAGCGTATTGTATTCTGATTCAGTATGTTTATCTATTCTTCTAAAGCAATTTAGAAGCGTTTCGTAAAACCTAATCAGAAAAACCACTCCAACACCCTTGCAAAATTTTGCTGATGTTGCCGTTCCCCTGAATGTCAGGGATGTTTTTACATACAGAATCCCAAAGAAAAAAATGGAAATTCTGTCTGTGGGTATGAGGGTGTATATCCCATTTCAGTCTAGAATGGTAATTGGGATGGTGGTTAATATTCATCAGAAAAAACCTCCGTTTAAGGTAAAAGAAATTGCTCAGGTTTTGGATGAGCAGCCCATCATGTCTCTGGAAATGATAAAACTGACGGGTTGGATGAGTGCTTATTATTTTTCATCCTATGGAGAGGCCATTCAGGCAGCCTTACCGGCGGGATTGAATTTTATATCAGAAACTTTTGTCAGGGCAGATATTCCTGTCATCCCCCCGGATATGAAGCCTAAAGAAACGGAGATACTTCAGGCGCTTGTGGAGGCACCGGAAATGAAAATCAGCATGGATGAAATGCTGCGTCGTTGGGGAAATGGGGTTAAAAGGCAAATCAGTTGGTTACAGAAGAAAGACTTCGTTTCGGTTTGGGAAGAGCCAAAGGTTAAGGTGACGGTCAGAACGCATACCGTTTGGTATTGGTCTGAAGGGGGTTTGGAAAAATCGCAAGAACTCATCACCAAAGAAGAGAAAAAAAATAAAAAGCAGCCAAAATGGCTGATGGCTCTGGAAAAACTGCTTGAAATGGGGCTTCCAAAACCAAAGACGGATTTGAGGCAGGATGAGCTTTTCTCAGATTATGTTTTAAAACGCATTAAAGATGAACATGTAATTTCAGAAGTAGGAGAGGAAGCGCCTGACGAAATTTCCAGTTTGCTGCATGAACCTCATCTTTTGAAAACCCTAAACGAGGAACAAGAAAGTGCCTACGAGCAGATACTTGAACCTTTACGTAAGGAAGAGTTCAAAAGCTTTTTACTTTTTGGTGTTACAGGTAGTGGAAAAACTGAGGTTTATATTCACGCTTTGAAATCAGCGCTTGAAATGGGCAAAGGCGGATTAGTATTGGTTCCTGAAATTGCACTTACACCTCAGACCATGCGACGTTTTTATCAAATCTTTGGGAATCAAATTGCCATTTTACACAGCCGCCAAAATGAGCGCCAAAGATACGAGGCTTGGTTAGCGCTACACAGAGGTGAAAAGAAAATAGCGATTGGCCCGAGAAGTGCCGTTTTTGCTCCGGTTCAGAATTTGGGAATCATTTTGGTTGATGAAGAGCATGATCAATCGTATAAGCAAGAAGATCCTGCACCCCGCTATCACGGTCGTGATGTGGCATTGATGAGAGGTTATTTCGAAAATGCCGTGGTTGTTTGTGGCTCCGCAACGCCTAGTATGAATATGCTTCATAATTGCACGCGAGGTAAATCAAAATTGTTGGAATTATCTGCTCGTCATGCTGGTGCTACTATGCCCACCGTTAAAGTAATCGACTTGAAGCAGTACAAAGGAAAAGCCATGAAAGGTCCTTTGGCAATTCCTGTTTATCTGGCTATAAAAGAGCGATTAGAAAAAAAAGAGCAGGTAATCATTTTGTATAACCGGCGTGGCTTTGCTTCCTTTTTAATTTGCCATAGTTGCGGAGAAATCCCTCAATGCCCGAATTGTTCGGTTTCCTTGACATATCATAAGAAAACAAGACAATTACGTTGCCATTATTGCGGACACAGTACCAGAGAGCCTCAACACTGTCCGGCCTGTCGGGAAAAAGATTTACAGGAAATGGGTAGCGGGACTCAAAAAATCGAAGAAGAAATTCAGGATTTATTTCCTGAAGGCTCTGTTTTAAGGATGGATCAGGATACAACTTCGGGCAAAGATGGTCACTCCAATATTTTGGGGGCATTTGGCAGGGGTGAGGCGGATATTTTATTAGGAACCCAATTGGTATCCAAAGGATTGGATTTCCCAAATGTCACGCTTGTAGTCGTTGTGAATTCAGATACGGAACTTGCTTATCCATCGTATCGGTCATCAGAGCGAATGTACCAAATGCTGAGTCAGGTATCGGGGAGGTCCGGCCGTGCCGATAAACCAGGCGAAGTTTTCTTACAAACCTGGAAACCGGAGCAACAAACGTTTCAGTTTGTACGGCATCATGATTTCAAAGGATTTGCGCGTCAGGAATTACAATTCCGGAAAACATTGCTTTATCCACCGTTTATGAAATTGATTAAGTTTGTTTTCAGGAGTGGAAATGAGCAATTGGTTGGTAGAGTGGCCGGGCAAATGAAGCACAGTATTTATAAAACGTATTCGAAAGCAATTATTTTGGGGCCGAGTCCGGCGGCATTATATCGCGTGAACCGAAAATTTGTGTGGGAGATGTTCGTAAAGTTACCTCAGACTTTTGGCACTCAGAATACAGCCAATTTTCTTGAGGCTGTACATACGCACTACGAAAACAATAAACCTGAAGGGGCGAGTAGTGTGCGAATCAATATCCATGTGGATTCTTTGTGAGGAGGCTTTGAAAAACTGTCTTTTTGCCCAATATCTTCGTTATCAGGATTTTAAAATCCTCACATATAACCAATATGCTGCGGTTTTAAAATCCTACTGGCCTCGATCTTGAACAAAAATCCTGGTTTTTCAAAGCCTTCTATCAGTTTTTTTCTTCCTTACTTGTTAGAGTGTTATGAGAGTAAGATTAACTTGCACAGAGCTGTATTTGCTATTATCATGTGGGTACATTTTATTTATTACAAACCTAATCAGATTAACCTGTGGCTGAAGAATTTCAGCCTTTTTTGTCTCTATGCACATAACATTTTCCATAGACGATATTCCTTTTGATCAAATAGTTGAATCGGTGCTATTTGCGACCGATAAACCACTTAATGCAGAAGACATAGTTAAGACACTTCAAATTACGGAGCCGGAACTCGAAATCGACTCAAATGCAATAGATGAGGCGGTTAATAGACTGAATGAGAGTTATGAGGAAACAGGACGTGCATTTAGAATAATTCTCAAAGGCGGAGGTTATATATTTGCGAGTAATAAGAATATGCATCGTTGGCTACAAGTTTTCCAGCATCAAAATGCATTACGCAAAATTTCCCAATCCGCTTTGGAAACCTTGGCTATTATCGCTTATAAGCAACCAATCACGAAACCGGAAGTAGATACTATCCGTGGAGTTGACTCCGCATACGTAGTTCGTCAGCTTCTCGAAAAGGGTCTGGTGGAAGTTGCTGGCCGCTTTGATGGTCCCGGACGTGCATTGTTGTATAAAACAACATCTGTATTTCTGAGCCACTTTGGAATGAACAGCATTGACGAGTTGCCAAAACCTCGTGAGATTGAAGAAATTCTAAAAGATGATGATATGGCAGAACACCGACAATTAATGCTGGAATTAAAGGCAGAATTAGCAGACAAACCTGAGAACAACGACTCCCCAATCCCGAAAGATTTATTTTGAAACCTGGAAAACCATATAAAAAACGATCACCTGAAAATGGTGATGAAAAAAAGCGTCCATCCTCGAATTTTAAAAGACGTCCAAACAGCGGGCCGCGTAAATCTGGTGCTTCTAAGAAAAAAGCAGAGCCGGAAGTTCTTGTTGAAGAGATGCGCCTGAACAAGTTCATTGCTCACGCCGGAATCTGCTCCCGAAGAGAAGCTGATACTTTAATCGCTGATGGCAAAGTGAAAGTCAATAACGCGGTAATTCGTGAAATGGGCTACAAAGTAAAAACGACGGATAAGGTTGAAGTTGATAACCAGCGCATTGTTGAAGAGTCGTTTGAGTACATTTTGCTGAACAAGCAAAGAGGCACAATCACGACCACCAGTGATGAAAAAGGCAGAAAAACCGTGATGGATACCATTGAGCACGCCACCGGTGCCCGTGTTTATCCCGTTGGTAGACTGGATAGAAATACGACAGGATTATTGCTTTTAACCAACGATGGAGACTTGGCCAATCGCCTGATGCATCCTAGTTATGAAATAAGTAAAACATACAAGGTTACCATTGACCGTGAATTTACTCAGGATGATGTGGCGAAATTAAGATCCGGAATCACACTTGAGGACGGGCCTTCAAAAGCCTATAATATCAAAGGTGTAGAAGGCGATCCATATTCACTAACCTTGTCTTTGCATGAGGGGCGAAACCGACAGATTCGCAGAATGATGGAAGCCTTAGGTGCAGAAGTTCAAAAACTCAGTAGAATAACATACGCAGGGTTAACAATGGCAGGCTTACGAAGCGGAAGATGGCGGCATCTGAAACAACGTGAGGTAAACATGCTACGCAGCAAAGTGAAACTCATGGAATTCAAACATAAAAAGTGATGATTACGAAATCAGTAAAGAAATTAAGTGGTTCTATACCATCTTCGGAAAACTTGCCCATCAGATATGATGCGTATGTCCCACATCCTGCTCAGGAAATGATTCGCCCGGTAATTTTTCTGCATGGCTTTAAAGGTTTTAAAGATTGGGGACCTTTTCCTGATGCCTGTTATGATATCGCATCCGAAGGTTTTTTAGTTATTGCAATTAACCTTTCCCATAATGGAGTAGGCGAATCCCTTACCGATTTTGATCAGCCTGATTTATTTCGAACACAAACAATCAGCCAGGATGTAAATGATGTAGGTCGTGTGATTGAAGCGCTTCGTGAATCAGAGATAGATTTAGGCGATAGCATGCCTGATGTCGAAAATATAGGAATAATCGGTCATTCTCGTGGTGGACATACAGCCGTTGTGTGTGCCGCAGAATACAGCGAAATCTCAACTTTGATTACCTGGTCAGCGGTTTCTGATTATCAGAAATTCTTCAGTGAAAAAATGATAAAAGATTGGGCTGACAAAGGCGTTACCGAAATCGTAAATAGCCGCACCGGGCAAGTTCTGCATTTGGACAAAAGCGCGTTGGATGATGTTGTCGAAAATGCCGGTCGAATTCTTGCGAAAAACAGAGTGAGTCAACTTCAAATTCCCTGCTGTTTTATACACGGCAGTAATGACGAGGCTGTTCCGCTTTCTCACGTAAATGAATTGTACCGACTGTGCCCATCACCCGAAAAAGACAAATTGGTTATTCAGGGCGCCGGACATACTTTCGGAGCCTCCCATCCTTTTGATGATCACGCTTTCCCGCTTCATTTTGAAAGATTGGTTAGTGAGACGATAAATTGGCTGGAAACCTATCTGAAATAAGGTGAAAAAAGCCTTATGATTAAGTGGTTTTTGTTTGTTTTCCTGATTCTTCTTTCAATTTCTAATTCGGGATACGCTCAAAAATCCTTAATGCTGGATGATGTATTTATAGATGATGCCCAAATTGCCATTCAGCAAGCCTACAACAGAGAATACGTGGCTTCGGTGCGTTCCATGCAAGAGTGGAGAGAAGAGCATACGGAGAACCCCATCTGGATTTTATGGCCGGTATTTGAGCATTGGTGGCCCATAATTGCAGATTTAACCGACACCAGAAACGACGAAGTTTTTGTCAGGGTAATCCGGAATAGTATTTCCTATGCAGAGACAATAGGGCCAAATGATGATTACTACGTAGATGCGCTCATCGTACGAGCAATAAGCCACGCTTTTTGGGGAAGATTACAATCCAATCGCGGGCAATGGTTGCGCAGTTTTCGGAATGCAAGACGTGCCATGTCGATACTTCAGGATATTACCGAAATAGCCCCGGACCATCCGGATATTCCTTTTGCAGACGGGATGACGCTGTATTTTGCTGCTTTTTTATTGGATGAATATCCTGCCGCCAGAGCATTTTCTTTTATGCTACCAAAAGGTGACAGAGCAAAAGGATTAGTAATTGTTGAGCAAGTAGCCAATGAAGGAATATTTTTCAGAGTTGAATCCATCTATTTTCTGGGTCATATCTACTTGCATTACGAAAGACAAGCGGCAACGGCGATGAGTTTTTTAGAGAATTTATACACCGAACATCCTCAAAACTCGTACTACGCTCGGTTATTGGCGAGAACATATTTCAGGCAAAACCAATTTTTTAAAGCTTCTGAAATCATCGAAAGAGCACTGGAAGAAGCCGAAGGAAGGAGGGGGTTGGAATACGCAGCTTTGCGTGAGGAAATGCTTTATATGCGGGGACGAATAGCAGCACACGATAATAATTTAGCCCAGGCAATCCATTATTTTGAACTTTCACGGCAGGAATCTAAAGGATTATTTGATACCGGAAAACGTAGAGTAGAGTTAATGTCGGCGTATTATCAGGCACTTTTGCATATCGATAGGGGCGAAATTGAAAACGCAAGACGTTTACTACGATGGGTGAGTCAATCCGGGGCAGATAGTCCCTTTGTGAGGTCATCCCGCCAGCGTTTAGAGTCGCTGTAAGAAGGTCTCATATACTACCATAACTAACTTCGTAATCTCCAAATTTCCTTTCACCATAAAATCACATCTGATGATTATTTTCTGTCTTTATTTAGAAAGTTGACAAATCATCCAATTGGATAACAAAATTATATGGACAGTTTTCCTTTCAAAGTGGAGGTCGTAAAAAGAAAGCGACAGAAGAATTTGAGACTCAGAGTAAAAGGTAGCGATGTATTTGTTTCGGCTCCGGTTTATTGCAGTTCATCTGAGATAGAGCAATTTATTAGCGGAAACCTGAAGTGGATTGAAAATGCGCTATCGAAGCAAAAAGCGAATAAAGAAGCACTTCACGAAACACTTCAAAAACACAAGCGCGCGATACTTGTTGAAGGAAAATGGTTGCCCTTAATTTTTTCCGGTGCACATTCTGATCCCAATGGTATCTCATTTAGAAGACAAGGCGACGTAATTGCATGGTTTGCAGATAAAAGCAGTTCCTTTTACGTAGATTTCCCATTGATAAAAAAAGCGGCGAATTCCTGGTTAAAAGAACGCGCAAAATCGGAATTGCGATTACGAATTGAGCAATTGGCGGCAAAGAATAGTTTTGAGTTTCAGAAGATTTTCATCCGTTCGCAAAAAACAAAATGGGGCACCTGTTCCTCAAAGCAAAATATCTCATTGAACTGGCGATTGATGAAAGTGCCTGACTGGGTGAGAGATTATCTGATAATCCATGAACTTTGTCATACTGTGCATTTGAATCACAGCAAAGACTATTGGAATTTAGTGGAGCAGCATTATCCTGAAAGAAAGCAGGCAGAAGCCTGGCTGAAGAAAAACGAAGCGATAGTTTTTGCCGACAGCGAAACGCTTTAGCTCAATTCATCCTGCTGATTGATACACAGTGTATACATTTTTGCGGGTGGAATATTTCTTAGAATAACTTTGTCTTCTATCAAATAGCGCTTAACGGTTTCTTTTTCAAAAGAGCAGCGAAATTGATTTGGTTTCAGATATTTGTAGTAGGTGATAATTGTACCCTGATGGCTCAATTCAAGTTTTTTCTGCCAGATTTGAGTGCTGATATCTTCCGGTAGACTTTCATAAGGCACGCTGGAAAAAATAAAATCATAAGAACTGTTCGCCTGATACTGTAAAACATCGCCGTGGTAAACTTTTGTGTTACCATTCTGAAAGCGAGAATAGATCAAATCGTAGAAATGCTCGTTTTGCTCAATTACATCGAAATGGTCGTAAGGTCTTATTAGACTCTGAATAGCTTCTGTGAAAATACCTGTTCCCGGACCAATTTCTAATATCTTTACAGAAGTTCCATTTCTTGTTTGAAGGTCTTTCTCTAAAGATTGCACCACATCTTTTGCCAAGTATTTTGAACTTGGCGCTACCGCCCCGGTGTGTTTAAAGTCTTTTATAAAATGTTTTAGGTGGTTCAAGCCGCTAGGTATATGAATGGAAGCCGTTTCAATGGCACAATAAACGCATTTATGCAGTAAAACGAAACTATTTCATGGAATAAGTGGCGCTTTTAGTTGCAATCTTAACCACTAGCATAGATATTACTTGATTGAATTAATACTAATTTATTTATGGCTGAAAATACACTCGAAGGGCTTCGTTTTGAAGACGCTCTGAAAAGATTATCTGACATTGTTGAAAAGTTGGAATCCGAAGAAATTCCACTGGAAGATTCCATCTCATTGTATGAGGAGGGAATGAAACTCTCGAAATATTGTTCAGTAAGTCTTGAAGAAGCAGAACTTAAAATCGAACAGGTACATAAACGAAACACTCAGGATTGATGTCCAATTTAATGAAAGCCGTTCCCGGTCCTTTGTTATCCAAAATCAATAGTCCGGAAGATTTACGAAAACTATCCCCTGAGCAACTTCCCGAAGTTTGCCACGAATTGCGAGATTTTATCATAGACACAGTCGCCATTCATGGAGGACATTTCGGAGCAAGTTTAGGAGTAGTGGAGCTTACTGTAGCTTTGCATTATGCCTACAAAACCCCAGAAGATTTGTTGGTTTGGGATGTGGGACATCAGGCTTATGGGCATAAAATCCTGACCGGTCGCAGGGATAGTTTCCACACGAACAGAAAATATGGTGGGGTTTCCGGCTTTCCGAAAAGAACCGAAAGCGAATACGATACTTTTGGTGTTGGGCACTCAAGTACTTCTATTTCAGCTGGATTAGGGATGGCCGTAGCCCGTGATCTCCAAAAAACCGATAAAAAAGTAGTATCTGTGATTGGAGATGGTTCTATGACAGCAGGTATGGCTTTTGAGGCCATGAACAATGCCGGTGCTTTGAATACGGATATGCTAGTCGTTTTGAATGATAACGCCATGTCGATTGATCCCAATGTTGGTGCGCTGAAAGAATATTTGGCTGAAATCACTACAAGCCAAACCTTCAATAAAATGCGTGACGACATTTACGATATGCTCGGGCATTTCAAGGGAGCCGGCGATAAAATGAGGAAAATTGCTTCCCGCCTTGAATCAGCGGTTACTTCAGCGGTAACTCCGGGTGGCTTATTCAGAGCACTTGGTTTTAAGTATTATGGTCCGGTGGATGGTCATAACATCAAGAAATTGACACATCAATTGCAGGATTTACGCAACGTGAAAGGGCCAAAAATTCTACACGTTGTTACAGTAAAAGGCAAAGGTTTTGCACCGGCTGAACGCGATCAGGTAAAATGGCACGCCTCAGGAAGTCCGTTTAACAAAGTGACCGGTGATACCTTGTCTAAGGCACCGAAGGTGAAAGTTCCGAAATATCAGGATGTTTTTGCTGATACGCTGATTCAAATGGCCCAAAAAGATGAGCGAATTGTAGGTATTACGGCAGCCATGCCATCCGGAACCGGACTTTTGAAAATGATGAATGAAATGCCTGAGCGCTGTTTTGATGTGGGAATTGCTGAGCAACATGCAGTCACCTATGCAGCCGGACTTGCAACGGAAGGTGTGCGTCCTTATGTAGCCATTTATTCCACATTTTTACAACGTGGATACGATCAGTTGGTCCACGATGTAGCCATACAGAAATTACCGGTGGTTTTCTGCATGGACAGAGCAGGTTTAGTAGGCGCTGATGGCCCGACGCATCATGGACTTTACGATATTCCGTACTTGAGAGCCATTCCTCATATTGTGGTTGCTGCTCCTATGAATGAGCAGGATTTACGTGACATGCTCTACGCCAGTTCTTTATATGATGATGGTGCTTTTGCTATTCGCTATCCGCGAGGAGAAACTACGGGTAAGGGTTATAATCAAGAGTTACAAGCCATGCCCATAGGCAAGGGAATCCGTTTAAAAGATGGCGACGAAGTTGCCATTTTGAGTTACGGCACCATCGGTAATTACGCTACTCAAGTTTGTGAAACGTTTTCTGAGGAAAATATTGAGGTTGCTCATTATGATATGAGATTCGTTAAGCCACTTGATACAGACTTGCTGGACGAAATCGCCCAAAAACATAAATTTGTGATTACTATTGAGGATGGAGCCCGTTTGGGTGGGTTTGGCTCTGCCGTAGCGGAATATTACGCTGAATCAGAACATCAGCCCCGAATGAAAATTCTGGGCGTTCCGGACCATTTAATAGAGCACGGAAGTCAGGCTCAATTACACAAAGAAGCAGGAATTGATGCAAGTGCCCTGGAAATGGCTGTCAGGCAGTTACTCGAGCTAGAGTATATTCAAGTGTAAGGGATTATGTGCCAATTGAGCCTTATCACGTCTCTATGATTTTTTTGTTAGTTTGTAAAACAACAAACGTAACTGATGGGCTTGTTTTAGGGAGTATTACAATCTTTGGTAGCTTCATGTGATACTATCAAGGATAGTCATTTGTTAAGTTTTCGTAGCAGTATTTCTTCGGTTACTATTGTGCCACAACGTCTCGCAGCTACACGCAGGTGGTGATTTTTAGCACTTCACTGTCAACTAAGCAGAAACCTTGATAGAAGCATAAAGCTTGATTTAACCACTGAGCCGCCACTTTTGGGTAGGTGCTGTTGGCAGATCGTTCCTCATTTTGATATACAAATT
>SKIC01000196.1 GCA_007116685.1 Balneolales bacterium | reverse complement strand
TCTTGGGGTACAATCCCAGTCCCTTCTAATTGGGAAGTAGAAGGTCATGGCATAGCTATTTACACCAATATCAGATATCCATTTGAAATTGAAGACTTACGTGCACCACATGATGACAATCCGGTAGGTTCTTACCGAAGAACCTTTGAAGTAGACAGCAACTGGGATGGACGCCAGGTATTTTTGGGTTTTGATGGTGTTGCCTCTGCTTTTTACGTTTGGATAAATGGCGAATTTGTTGGGTATAGCCAGGACAGCCGTACGCTCGCAGAGTTTAATATCACCGATTTTTTGAATTCAGGCGAAAATGAAATTGCTGTAGAAGTGTACAAGTATAGTGATGGTGCCTATTTGGAAGATCAAGATTTCTGGCGTTTGGCCGGAATCTTCCGCGATGTTTATTTATGGAGCACAGATGAAATCCACCTTAGAGATTTTCTAATTAGCTCATCTCTGGATGAAACGTACACAGACGGTATTTTTGGTTTTTCAGGGGATCTTACCTTACTGGGTGGTTTATCTCAAGCAAACGTGAATATTGCGCTCGAACTATTCGATTCAAATGGCAACAAAGTTCACGAAGCATCAAAAACTGTTGAAGCTAGTGGGCAGGAAACCTTATTTGAGTTTGATTCCACCACTTTACCAAATGTTAACCATTGGAATGCAGAGCAACCCTATTTGTATGATCTGTTTATTACACTCAGAAACAATAGCGGAGAAATACTAGCTGTTATACCCAAAAAAGTTGGATTTAGAGTCGTTGAAATTCGGGACGGTCGTTTACTCGTGAATGGAGAAGTAATCCATATGCGGGGAGTGAATCGTCACGATCATAATGCACGCACGGGACATGCGGTAACCCGTGAAGATATGGAAGCGGATCTCATTTTGATGAAGCAACACAATGTGAACGCTGTTCGAACTGCTCATTACCCAAATCATCCATACTTTTATTACTTATTGGATAAATATGGATTTTATGTGATTGACGAAGCAAATATTGAAACACACGAATTTGGCACAAATATCGACAATCTATTAGCGAACGACCCTGATTGGCTGGAGCCAAAATTAGACCGCATCAACAATATGATTTACAGGGACAGAAATCATCCTTCTATTATTATCTGGTCACTTGGAAATGAATCCGGTGATGGTCCGAATATGACTGCGATTTATGAGCATGTTCAGCAATTAGATCCTACACGTCCATTCCATTACGAAGGTACTACTATGGATGGTGGCTTGTTCAATGCAGACATTGGCTCTTTTATGTATGCAACTCCGGAGCGTGTACAGCGATTTATTGAAGAGCGTCCTGATGTACCTCTCATGTTGTGCGAATACACCCATGCCATGGGTAATAGTAACGGACACTTGGCTGCGTATTGGGATTTGATTTATGCGGATAACAATTTCCAGGGAGCATTTGTATGGGACTGGATGGATCAGGGACTTGTGCACGATGTTCCCGAAAGATTTAGAGAAACATCCGGTTTAGATGAATTCTTCGTGTATGGTGGCTTTTTCGAAGATCCTCATGGAATCCAACACGATGGTAATTTTAATATGAATGGTGTGGTGGACGCAGGCATGAATGCACGACCTGGCCATAGGGCTCTAAAGTATTACCATCAATATACCCATGTTACCGAAGTAGATGCTTCAGCAGGTGTTTTTTCAATTAAAAACAGATACAATTTTGCAAACTTGAGCGACAAACTAACTGGCGAATGGCACTTAATGGAAAACGGTGTAAAAGTACTTTCAGGAGAACTTGGCTCTTTAGATATACCGTCCTGGGAAACAAAAGAGATAACTATACCATACACTAATTTTAATTTCCAAAATGGGAAAGAGTATCATCTGAACATTCTCTTCAAAAATAATGAAGACAGATTCTTTGCCTCCGAAGGTTTTGTATTGGGCTGGGAGCAATTTGAGTTGCCACATAGCGAAACACCAAAATTAACTACTCCTGAGAGCGATGAATTACTCCAGCCAAGTCTTAATGCGAATCATTTCACCGTTGCTGGTAATGGATTCCACGTAGTATTTGATATTGTGCGTATGCGCATGGAATCTTACCACATTGATAATGATCAGGTGATTTTGGGCGGTCCTCAACTCGATTTCTGGAGAGCTCTCACAGATAATGACCGTGCTGCAATGCGCCATGCCAACCGTAGAAATCTCATGATTTGGCAGGGTGCACATAACACAATTGGGAGTCAGTTTTTAGTTAACGGCGAACGAGTTAATCCAAATAATTTCAACCGAGTATCTCCCATGGAGCACGTACAGTTAATCATGGAAGTTGATCTGCCCATGATTGGTGCTGCAGTTACCAAAACCTACGAAATCTATCAGGATGGAAGTGTAGATATTACTGTTGATTATAAACCAGGAGATCGTGAAGGAATTCCCGGAATGATGCCACGTTTTGGGACTCGCTTGGAATTGGCACCCGGTTTCGAAAATATGACTTGGTATGGCCGTGGCCCTTATGAAACCTATGTTGACAGAAATTTTGAATTGGTTGGAATCTACAGCTCAACTGTTTCTGATACTTGGGTTGAATATTCCAGACCTCAAGAAAATGGAAATAAAACCGATGTACGCTGGATTACTTTTACCGATGAAAATGGAAAAGGCATCCGCTTTACAGGCGATCCTTTGATAAGTACTTCTGCCAGCCACTATCACCGTGATGATAAAGAACGTAGCCGCTACACATGGCAAATGGAACCAAGAAGCAGTGTGTTTGTAAACATTGATTATCGTCAAATGGGTGTAGGTGGAATTAACAGTTGGAGTCCACGCGCCTTGCCAGAGCCGGGTTTCAGAGTAAGAAATCAGCCAATGACCTACACATACAGAATAGAACCTATTAGAAACTAATAGCAGGTATTTGTAGACTGAGCTCATTCATTTTATGATTCAAAAATTTAAAATAGCCGTAAGGTCAGTGGTAAATATTATGCTGCTTACAGGGATACTATCTTTTGTAGTATCCTGTAGCAGTAATAAAAAATTGCCACCTAATATTTTATTCATCCTGGTGGATGATCTCGGCTATTACGATTTGAGTCATACCGGTAGTGAGTTCTATCAAACTCCAAACACAGACCGTCTTGCCCAAATGGGAATGGAGTTTACAAATGGATATGCAAACTCACCTGTTTGTAGTCCGGCAAGAGCAAGTTTTATGACCGGGCAGTATCCATCCCGTCATGGTATCACCGACTGGATTGGCGCATTAACCGGCGAGGAGTGGCGTAGCCATAACAGGCATACGAGAATGCTGCCTCCCGCAAATACTGAATATTTGTCGCAAGACCACACAACGTTGGCAAAAGCATTGCAAAATGCCGGCTATACCACATTCTTGGCTGGTAAATGGCATATTGGTGGCGAGGGTTCGATGCCCGAAGATCATGGTTTCGACATAAATATCGGAGGTGGTTCATTTGGCAGTCCACCGGGTGGTTTTTTTGATCCATTTACCAATCCTTTCATGGAAAATAGAAAGTCGGGAGAGCAGTTATCTTTCAGATTAGCTGACGAAACCGTTTTGTTTTTTGAAGAATATCATCCTCAAAAAACCGGTAAGCCATTTTTTGCTAAACTTTCTTTTTACGCTGTCCATTCGCCATTGCAAACTTCTTATGAGCGCTGGAAAAAATACAGAGACAGAGCAGATTCTCTGGGAATAGCCGAGTTTGGTTTTGAAATGGGGCAGTATTTGCCCGTTCGAACGGTTCAGGATAATCCTTTATACGGTGGTTTGGTTGAAGATATGGATGTAGCCGTTGGTCATGTCCTTAATGGATTAAAAGAACTTGGGCTTGATATGAATACAATCATAGTTTTTACCTCTGATCACGGTGGCGTTTCAAGTGGAGACGCTTTTGCAACATCAAACCTACCATTAAGAAGTGGTAAGGGATCTTTGTTTGAAGGCGGTATTCGGGTTCCATTTTTTATGGCAGCGCCCGGTATGATACCTGCCGGATTATCATCATCAGAACCAATTACCGGTACCGACTTATTTCCAACTTTGTTGGATATGGTTGGCCTTCCTCTTTTGCCGGAACAGCATATTGATGGTGTAAGTTTGAAGCCTTTATTCAATGGGGGCACAATAGAAGAAAGATCTTTGATTTGGCATTATCCGCATTACAGTAATCAAGATGGCCGCCCATCAAGTGCTATTAGAAGAGGAGATTGGAAGCTCATTTATGATTATGAAACCGAAGAACCTGAGTTGTACAATCTTCGCACCGATATTATGGAATCAATGAATATAGCCGAGCAATTTCCGGCTAAAACAGAATCATTGATGAATGAACTAATGGAGCATCTCAACAAAACCGGTGCACTTTTTCCTGTACCTGACCCGGCACATAATCCACAAGCTGAGCGTAATCACTTACAGCGCGTAAAGGAAAACCGAATGGCTAATTTAGAACGGCGTCGAATGCTGTTCCTTTCTCCAGATTTTGATCCCGAAAATAATTGGTGGGGAAGCCAACCTGCACCATGACTTTTTTAACTAACATCCATCCATCAATCATAATAATCATGATGTATAACAAGTTAACCCGTAAATCCATATCAAATAGGCTGATTCCACTTTTTAGTGTTATGGCAATAGCCCTTTTTATGTTTACAGCCTGCAGTGATGATACTTCCATACCAGACCGGCCAAATGTTATTATCATTTATGCCGATGATATTGGTTTTGGTGATGTAGGTGCCTATGGGTCCGAATTAATCTCGACACCATATATGGATGAAATGGCTCGTACCGGTATGATGATGACCTCTTCTTATGCAACAGCATCTACCTGTACTCCGAGTCGATATTCCATTCTCACTGGCGAGTACGCTTTTAGAAATGAACGCGCACAAATTTTAGATGGCGACGCTCCACTTTTAATTGATCCAGATGGATTCAATATCGTAAGAATGTTTCAGGAAACTGGATATCGTACTTCCATTATTGGTAAATGGCACCTTGGTTTAGGTGAAGGCGAAATCGATTGGAATACTGCAATCAAGCCGGGGCCATTAGAATTAGGCTTTGACGAATCATTCATCGTACCCACTACAACCGACCGTGTTCCAACAGTTTATGTAAATGGCCACTATGTAGAAAATCTGGATCCCGATGATCCGCTCTTTGTTAATTACAGAGAAAATTTTGAAGGTGAACCAACAGGCTTAACTCATCCGGAATTATTGAGATACCTGGCAGATAATCAGCATTCAGGTTCTATTCATGATGGTGTGAGTAGAATTGGGTTTCAAAAAGGTGGCGCTTCAGCCATGTGGGATGATGAAGAAATGTCGATGAAGTTTTTAGAATTGGCTGAAGAATTCATCAATGAAAATAAAGAAAATCCATTTTTCTTGTTTTTTCCATTACATCAAAACCATGTTCCAAGAATGCCAAACGAGAAATTCTTGGGTTCAAGTATAACCGGCTTAAGGGGAGACCACACTGTCGAATTTGACTGGACTGTAGGACAAATTTTCAGAATTCTTGACGAGTTGGGAATCAGGGAAAATACCCTTGTAATTGTTTCAAGTGATAACGGCCCTATTTTTGACGACGGATATGATGATGGTGCTATAGAAAATGCCCATGGTCATCCTGCAAGTGGTCCATTTCGTGGAGGAAAGTATACTGCATTTGAAGGCGCAACCAGAGTTCCTTTCATAGTAAACTGGCCTGGTGTTGTTCAGCCAGGTATCGTTTCTGATGCAAAATTTAGTCAGGTCGATTTAATGGCAAGTTTTGCTTCCTTGTTGGGTGTTGAATTATCAGACGAAGAAGGAATTGATAGCCTGGATTTACTTGAAGTAATGTTGGGTAAAAGTTTTGATGGTCGTCCGCATATTCTGCAACAAGGAGCCGGAACAGAACATCTTGGTTTGAGAGTAGGAGATTGGAAGCTTATTCCAAATCCGAGAGTGCCAAACTGGGTAAATCCAAAGCATAATGCCAGAGAGAATCCCATCAGTACACCAATGCTAAACAGAAATACTATTTACCTATTTAATCTGGCAGATGATCCGGGTGAAACAACAAATATAGCGGAGCAACATCCTGAAGTTGTTGAGGAAATGATGGCATTGTACGACAGAATATTGAGTGAAAACGACATCACCATTTTAAATGGACGATAATTCAAGAACGGGGGTTTGTATGAATAAAGTTGCTGAATCAGATTTTAGCAAGGCTACCTACTACATTACACTCATTATCGGTGGTTTGTTATTGATGCCCATATTGGGGTGTAGCTCTTCAATAACAGAAAAGCCAGACCTCAACAAGCCAAATATTATCATCATATATGCTGATGATATTGGCTATGGAGATGTAGGTGCCTATGGTGCTGAACTTGTACAAACCCCCAACCTTGATAAAATTGCTGCGAATGGCATTCGGTTTACTTCTGCCTATGCCACCTCTGCGATGTGTTCACCAAGTCGTTATTCTCTACTTACAGGAGAATACGCTTTCCGATTGCCGGGCTCTGGAATTCTTTCCGCAGAAGACCCTCTCATAATTGAGCCGGGTTCCTTCACTCTCCCTGAAATGTTGCGCCAGGCCGGCTACAGAACTTCAATAATTGGAAAATGGCATCTCGGTTTGGGAGATGAAGTAGGAACACTAGATTGGAATACAGCCATTAAGCCAGGTCCACTTGAGGTTGGATTCGATGAATCGTTTTTATTACCCGTTACTAACGACAGAGTTCCAACAGTTTATGTTGACGGACATTATGTTCACAATCTTAGCCCTGATGATGATCCTCTTTTGGTTGCTTATCCGGCAGAAGGGCATCATGCATATCAGGAAGAACGCTTTGGCGATTATGATGACCCTGTAGATATTTACCAGCCATTAGTTGGGGATTTGCCAACGGGACTCAGCCATCCCGAATTATTGTTATATCCCGCAGATGTGCAACATTCCGGCACCATTGTAAACGGAATAAGTCGCATCGGACACATGGCGGGAGGGCAGTCAGCTTGGTGGGATGATGAAGACATGCCGTTTGAGTTCACGAGAATATCACAGGATTTCATCAAAGAAAACAAAAATAACCCATTCTTTTTATTACTCTCCATGCCTGAAAATCATGTTCCGAGAATTCCACATCCTGATTTTTTAGGTACTAGCCCATTAGGCCTTCGTGGAGATGCGATTCATCAATTTGATTGGGTGGTTGGCGCTATAATAGAAACTCTTGAAGAACAAGGATTATTAGAGAATACCATCGTTCTTTTCAGTAGTGATAATGGTCCTGTTTTATATGATGGTTATGATGACGGCGCACTTGAAAATCATAAAAACCATAAACCCAATGGGCCATTTCGTGGTGGAAAGTATATTGCTTTTGAAGGAGGGACCCGAATGCCCACACTAGTACAATGGCCGGCTGGAATTGAATCAGGTTTGGTTTCTGATGCCATTATTAGCCAAGTAGATTTTCTTGCTACTTTTGCTGCTTTAACCGGAATTGATTTGCCTGAGGGCGTTGGGATAGACAGCCAAAATCTATTACCAGCTTTTCTTGGTGAAAGCGACAAAGGGCGTGTTGAAGTAGTACAGCAGTCAAGTGATGGACTAGGAATTCGCAAAGGGGATTGGAAATACATACCTCCTTCAGAACGGTCTGATTGGGGATATAATCGTCATAATTTGGGGGATAGCAACGCTATGCATGTTGAAGAACTCACAAATCAGGCCTACCTATTTAATTTAGGAGAAGATCCCGGCGAGACACAAAATCTGATAGAAGATTATCCTGAAATTGCAGAAGAATTGGCTGAATTACTGGATCAGATAGTAAGTCTCAGATAAAAAAATAGCCATTACCTCAATGAAGTAATGGCTATTTTAACATTTGGTAAAACTATCTATTGATGATTTCTGTATACCCTGCCTAATGCAGTAATATTGCCGCTTGAATCAAATAAAGCCGATGGACCCAGAGGACCATGATTAGGATCTGAGTTGAACCACGCATAGCGGTAAACAAAATCAAGCTCGTCTAATATTGGCAGTACTTCAGCCATAAATGCAATTACTTGTTGTGTAGTATATTGATTCTGAGAAGGTGTATCCGCTGACCAATCAGCAACTGCGAACTCGGTTATCCAAATGGGTAAACCATACATTTCGTAAATATCATACAAATGATTAATTAGAGCATCTGGATTAGGCCCTCTGTACCAATGTACACCAATGAAATCAACTCTGTAATCCAGTTCATTTGCACGTTCCATAAATTCTTGTAGCCATTCCCTGTCCGCATGTACGGGCGCTGGACTTACTAATGGAACATTTGCGTTCATAAGTTTAGGCCAAGCTGCAATTGCGTCATCAACACTTAAGTTTGCTTGTGCTGAAGCATCAGGCTCGTTGAAGCCTAATAAATAATGCACTTTTCCTTGTTCAGCCCAATCATTAACTCGGTCAACAATTGGATCTAAACCTGAAAAGTCACCCCATGCTCCCCATATCATTGGTACAAATTCAACGCTATTGTGGGGATAAACTTCCGGTAGTTGATTGCCCCAGCTGTAGTGCCAGCTTACATCGAGCTCTGAAATTTTGCTGAACCAATTATTTGTGTCATTTATTGTTATTCCAAAGCCTTTTTTAGGGTTTGCTGATATTTCCTCTGTGGGATCATCATCTTGTTCTTCCTCAACTGCTGATGTTGTTGAGGAGTCGCATGAAGCCAAAAAAATCAAGGCAAGAAGGAAGGTGGAAATTTTTAATTGAGTAAACATAGTGTTGCGATTCGTTTATACAGTATGATAACGTTAACATATAAAAAAAGAAAAAGCGCTTACACATTCAAGTATCATCGCTTGATTTTGTGAAAAGATGATTTTTTTAATCAATAACGCGACTTATGCAGATACTCTTTTGTATAAAGGGGGAATAGGTAGTTCGTTTTGGTCTTTAAATCTTTACAAAAAAGCGCTTGCATGCCTTATGGATAATTATTAAAATAGAATTGTTAACGATAACAAAAGCACTAGCAGGTATGAAAAAACATTACAAACTTTTATTAAGCGGATTGACTTCAACTTTCATGTTTCTGTCAATTCTAACGGTAGATGCGATTTCGCAAACGGGTACGGTTACTGACTCTGAAGGGAACCAATATGGAACAGTTCAAATCGATGATTTGGTTTGGATGTCCGAGAATCTTAGGGTTAAGCAATATAATGATGGAACCGAAATCCCAAATGTACAGGATAACGGAGAGTGGGGAGAAACAACATCGGGTGCTTGGTCTCACTTTCAAAATGATTCTGCAAATGAGGATTTGTTCGGCGTTCTATACAACTTTTATGCTGCAACTGATAGCCGTGGTATTTGTCCGGATGGCTGGAGAGTTCCAAGCCAACAAGACTTTGAGTCATTGGAGTTAGCTGCTGGAATGCCTGCTGATTCTTTAGATAGAGTTGGCGACTTTGGTGGCCAATTAGCTAATGTTGGCGGAAAATTGAAAGCAGTATCTGATTTATGGCGCGCTGATAATGACGGAGCTGAGGATGCTTTTGGCTTTGCTGCACTACCGGGTGGAGCTAGATTTGCAGGCGGTGCTTTTTCAGATCCTCCAAGTATTGATGCATTTGGCGGATATTGGTCTACATTAGAGAATGCAGATAATACAGAGCAGGCATTCAGAAGATTAATGCGTTTTGATAATACTGGTATACTCCGTAATGCTGTACCGAAATCAGTTGGACAATACATCAGATGTGTAGCTGATGCTTCAGATGTAAGTGCAGAAGGTGGTTATGATATCCCTAGAGAAATAGACCTTCAGCAAAATTATCCAAACCCATTTAATCCTACCACAGTTATTGGGTTTACGGTACCAGATCAAAGTCATGTTCAATTGGCTGTTTACGACTTGTTAGGAAGACAAGTAGCTATGCTAGTTGACGAAGTTAGATCACAGGGACAGTATCAAGTCAATTTTGATGCCTCTGATTTGTCTAGTGGTGTCTATTTGTACAGATTAAATGTTGATGGAACATCTGTTACAAAAAGAATGACCTTGATTAAGTAAAGGAATGTGCTGCGATCCTGAATCGATATCATAGATTCCGGAAAGCTTTTAAGGAGGAGGACACTGCAATGTTCTCCTCTTTTTTGATAGATACTTGTAAAGAAGGTATTCAGTAGCTCTCTCAGCGGGTATATGTGGAATTTGGTTTGTAAAGCTGTGTTGTTCAAAAAGTATATCTACATATCAAATCTGCTTCGAAAAAGAACTTGATAATTAAATTTCCCACTGTTACTTTCGATAATAATGTTATCGTTAACATTAAAATGTAAGCGCTTTTGTGTTCAAAAGACCTCGCTAATTAAAACGAACATAAATATAAAACTGAAGGTTTAAGCAAAATCAAGGAATTGATGAATCTACTACTTAACAGGGTCTGTGGATCAAATAATAAACCTACAGGACGAAATTTACTTTCATAAAACTTAACTGATTATGGTCAATAATATGGAATCTCAAAAATCAATAAAAAATGTCGGGTATATATTAGTATCCATGCTGGCATTGATTTTATTGACACAAATAAATGTTCAAGCACAACCCGCTAGTAGTTCTCTGAATGAGACCGGTCTTGAGTATAATAACGAAGGCTTCAGAGTTACTGGTACAGTCAGAGATGCTACGGATAATGAGACACTGCCTGGTGTAAATATCGTTTTGAAGGGGACAACTACCGGAACAGCATCTGATATTAATGGTAACTTTTCAATTCTTGCTAATTCGCCAACAGACACTCTTATTTTTTCATATTTAGGATATGTCACTTTAGAAGTGCCTATTGAAAATAGAGATAACTTAGATATTGCTTTACAAAGCAGAGTTATAACGGGAGACGACATCATTGTAATCGGATATGGTAGTGTTTCAAGAGAAGATCTAACAGGATCAGTAAGCCAGGTTTCCTCACGAGATTTAACCCGGATTTCAGTCGCTAATGCTACAGAACTATTGCCAGGTAGGGTACCTGGTTTAATGACCAAAACTACTACAGGATTGCCCGGTTCTGGTGGTGCTACTTTGAGAATTAGAGGATATGATAACCCCTTGGTATTGGTAGATGGTGTTGAAATGCCATTCAATAGAATAGACCCCGACGATATTGAAAGCATAAGTGTATTGAAAGATGCTTCAGCGGCTATTTATGGTGCACGGGCCGGTAACGGAGTAATTCTTGTAACAACAAAGAGTGGTACAAAAGGAGCTCCAAGGATTAATATCAGATCAAACTTTAGCGTTGAACAACCAACACAGTTAGTTACACCTGTTAATGCAGCTCAATATTTAGAATTGTTCAGAGAGGGAGAAATAAATAGCGGGTTAAATCCTACAGTTAGTTTAGATGAAATAGAAAGATATCGATCTGGGGAATTAGAAAGCTACGATTGGTATGATGCTGTATTCAGACCATGGGCTCCGCAAAGACAAGTAAGTGCCAGTCTCAGGGGCGGTTCAGAAGATATTAGATACTTTCTTTCAGCAGGTTTTCTAAATCAGGAAAGTGCTTTTAGATCTGGCGACTATAACTTTTCTCGTTACAATGTTAGATCAAATATTGACGCTGATATTAATGAAAGATTAGGTGTTTTCTTAAATCTCTCTGGTAGAATTGAGAACGTTGATAGAACAAGCGAGAGCATGGGTGAAATATTTGGTTCACTGATGAGAGCGCAGCCTTTTTTCAATCCAAGCAATCCGGATGGTAGTCCGGCATACGCTGGATTTGGTAATAATTCTCCTGTTGCTGAATCCATGAGTGATGTAAGAGGTCTAACCGAAACTGTTAACGAGCGTGTGGAAGGTGCTATTGGTACAACGTATCAAATTCCTGGTGTTATTGGTTTAGAAGCCGAAGCTAGAATGAATTTTAGAATCATTAATAACGAAGTATGGGCTAATAATAAGAGCTTTGAAGTATTCGAATATGATGCTGATAATGATGAATACATTTTCCGAGGCGGTAGAGGTATAAATAGAGTAACCAGAAGTGAATTCAGAGATCGTTGGATTAATCCATCAATTGCACTAAGGTATGATCGCATTTTTGGCGATCACAGTATTGCCGGTTTGGCACTTGCTGAGTATATCGATCAGTATAGAAGAGGATTCGACGCCTCTCGTCTTGATCCTCTTTCTCCTGA
>SKIC01000013.1 GCA_007116685.1 Balneolales bacterium | reverse complement strand
GGCATCAAAAAGCAGACGTCGAATTGCGCTGTCTGTAACTTTTTCATCAACCAGAGCAATAGGTCGTAGATGCAATCGAACTAGATTCCTGACATATCGCATTCTTTGATCCAATGGTAGCGATAAGCGTCGAAATATTTTTTTTACCCATCGTGCTCCCAGAACCTCATGGCCATGGAACGTCCAGCCAACGCCATCCGCAAATCTTTTGGTTGGTGGTTTTGCAATATCGTGAAGAATGGCAGCCCAGCGTAACCAAATATCATCGCTTTTTTCAGCCACATTATCCAAAACTTCCAGCGTGTGGTAGAAATTATCTTTATGGCTAACACCATTTTTGATATCCACGCCTTTTAAATTGGTCATCTCCGGAAGGAATTCCTTCAACAGTCCTGTTTCATCCAATAATAAAAAACCGTTGGATGGTTTTGGACACATGATGATTTTGTTCAATTCATCAGTAATTCGTTCTGAAGACACAATTGATAAGCGATGTGCCATTTCATTTATCCCTTGCATGGTACGCTCTTCAATTTCAAAGGATAATTGTGTTGCAAAACGAACCGCACGCATCATGCGTAGAGGATCATCGCTAAAAGTAACTAGGGGATCAGTAGGAGTTCTGATGATGCCTTTATCTAGGTCTTTGATACCATTGAAGGGGTCTATGAGTTGGGTTTCACCATTATCGCCAAGTTCCCATGATAGAGCATTTATAGTAAAATCTCGTCTTAGTTGATCATCTTGCAGAGTACCATCTTCCACCTTTGGCTTACGAGAATCCGGCCGGTAGCTTTCTTTACGTGCGCCTACAAATTCAAGGTCAATATTTTTGTATCGAACCTGAGCCGTTCCGAATCTTTTGAAAACATTGATTTTGTCGGTGCCGAGAGTTTTGGCTACTTCTTCAGCAAGCAATGTTCCGGAACCAACCGTAACAAAATCTATATCCGGTGGTTTTATACCGTCTAATCTGCCTAGATAATAATCCCTGACAAACCCGCCTATTACATATACAGGTTGAGCACATTGCTTTGCAGCTATCGAAATTTTTTCGAAAACGTGTGCAATATCAGAATCCAATGTGTCTAGCTTGACAATGGCGATGATTAACTCCTATTGAACTTATAAATCATTTTGAGGCAAAAATACGAATAGTGTTGATAAACTATTATGGAAATGATTGGTAATCATTTGAGGAACTGTAATTTTTCATTTAATTTTTTGCTTAGGAATACGATAAAATGCCAAATAACATCTTTTGTTAGTTAATTCCTGTGTGTGGGGGCTTGTCTTTGACAAAATGTTCGTTATATTCCAAAAACTTAGAAAATAATTCAGTATTCAAGATTCAGAAATTATGGAACTTCCAAGCAGATGGTTGATCGCGACTGACGGTTCAAAATACGCTAATTTGTCAGTGGAATATGCGGCTCAGATGTATTCATTCATTAAGCCTAAGCCTAATGTGATGATTATTCACGTTATTCCGGATCCTATGGATACCCAGAGCCGGAACCCATTAACTGCTCTTACCAAAGAAAAAGAGCGCGGAAAGCAGATTCTTCGTGAAGCGAAAGAACGTTTCATCGCTACCGCAGGTGAGGCGGAAACCGTATCTACCATGGTTGCTATTGGGGAGCCTCGTCAGGTTATTGTTGAAATCGCCAAAGGAAATCAGACCGATCATATCATTATGGGTGGCTCGGATTACAGATGGCGAATTACAGATTTACTTTCCGGTGGGGTAAGTAATTACATCCTACACCATATGCAGTGCGTAATTACTGTGATTAAGTAAAAACTTTTAGAGCATAAAAAAAGGCATGGTAGTAACCT
This sequence comes from Balneolales bacterium, assembly GCA_007116685.1. Lineage (GTDB taxonomy): Bacteria > Bacteroidota > Rhodothermia > Balneolales > Natronogracilivirgulaceae > SKIC01. The sequence goes on along the minus strand of SKIC01000013.1, from coordinate 10,505 downwards.
ATCATGCCTTTTTTTGTTTTCTGAGTTACTAAACTCTCACTTCTGAGTGATCTCCTACGTGGTAACTTCCTTTGGCCCCTTCCAGAACCACATTGTTTCCGATAGTTGAATCAGAAAGGTCAGAATTGGTAATACTGCTGTCATGCTGAATGATGGTATTCTTGATTTTGCTTCCTGAAATCGTACATCCTGATTCTATACTTACATTTGGTCCTATTTCTGAATCTGTAACTACTACACCATCTGCTATAAAAACGGGCTTATTAATAGTACAGCCGGGATATCGGGATTCATCAAATGTCGGGTGTTCTTTGGCAACAATCTCGCCTGAGGTTTCAAGCCATGCCGGAAGTGTTCCGCAATCCAGCCATTCATCAACCGTAGCAGACTTGAATGTTTTACCGTCTTGCAGCATACGGTCAAGAGCATCAGTTAATTGGTATTCATCCCCGTGACCTACAATGTTGTTTTCAAGGAGATACTCAATTTCACGTTTCAAATTTGCACCATCCTGAAAATAATAAACTCCAATAATGGCCAGGTTGGAAATAGGTTCTTTCGGCTTTTCAACAAAATTCTTGATACGATCACCATCCATTACTGCCACACCAAATCGGGATGGGTCTTCAACTTCTTTCAGCCAAATCACGCTGTCAGCATCGTCTACGCTTACTTTGGTTTGAGTATCAAAAAGGGTATCAGCAAAAACGATAATTACCTCATCTTCCAACGCTTCCGCGGCACAATAAACCGCATGTGCGGTTCCTTTTGCAATATCTTGTTTGAAAAATCGTGCTTTTGCTCCCTGACGTTCACTCATTTCTGCAAGGCTCTTCTTTACCTCATCACCAAAATCGCCCAGAACAAAGCAAATTTCATCAATATCTCTGTTCAGTGTTTTTCCAAAAGTTTGAACAATACGTTCAACAATCATAGTACCGGCTACCGGCAAAAGTGGTTTCGGGGTTGTATGTGAATGAGGACGAACTCTCGTGCCTCTTCCAGCCATAGGAATAATTAATCTCATAATAGTTATGATGGGTTAGTTAGTAATCGGTATCTAAGATAAAGAACTTCGTATATTATCCGAATTTTAGTAGCATGTTCCATGTTTCAAAGCCAAACCTCAGCACATTAAAAGACAGCCTGTATTTTGAATTGGTATTTTACGTTTATTGAATTCGTTTCATTCTTGTTTATCGGGATAATGGGCAGGCACCTATTTTATCGGTCCCGATTTTTCTTGAACGTACTCCAACAATCAGGATATAAGGCGAATGAGTACTGGAAATGGATTCGGGCTCACTGGAGTACCCATGTATTGATGGTTGAACACGCTGCATTTAACCTGATTATTCTGCTTGGATTATGGAAGTTAAGCGATTGGTTAACAGATACAGCCATTGTGCTAATCATTGTGATTTTTGGTCTGTTTTGGTTTGGTAGCCTGTCTCGTTGGATACCGGAAAAGGAAAAAAAGCCTTTGGTTATGACTCCCCGAGCCACTCGACTGGCAGTTCTGTCTACCGTTTTTATTGCAACCATACCCTTGTTTGGCACCATGATGAGTTTTCAGGTTGGGGTGCACTTTCCGGAGATTTACATACTGGCTTTTTTATGGATTATCGGAGATTTGCTGGCGCCTCTTTTATTTGTGCCGGCGTTACTGATTCTCAAACCAGTTGAAAAATACATCCAAAACGGTTTTGTGAAGCAATCCAAAGCAAAAATCAAGGCGCATCCGGGATTAAAAGTAATTGGTATAACAGGTAGCTATGGAAAGACCAGCACCAAATTCGTCATCCAGCATATTTTAAAAGAGCGCTTAAGTGTTTGCTTTACGCCGGGTAGTTATAATACTCCAATGGGTATCTGTAAAGTCATTAATAATGATTTGCAACCGGTTCATCATGTACTGATTTTGGAAATGGGAGCGCGTTACAGAGGGAATATCAAAGAACTTTGTGATATAGCCCAACCAGATATTGCCGTAGTTACAAATGTTGGTGTTGCTCATCTTGAAACATTTGGGAGTCAGCATATTATTGCCCGTACAAAAGAAGAGATTCTAACAAATATGCATCCCGAAGGCACGGCCATTTTAAATGGAGATGATACTTTGGTGATGAATATGCAAACCCCTGTTGGAGCGAAAAGAATTACTTATGGCTTAGGCAAGGCACAGTTTTATGCCACAAATATTCGATATGATTCTGATGGTTGCCAGTTTGAAGCGCATTCGCCTGCAGGAGAATCGGAAACTGTAAAAACCAGATTACTCGGAGCCCATAATGTTCAAAATATTTTAGCGGCATTTGCGGTAGGTTCGATTTTTGGGATGCGTCTGAAGACAATGGCACTTGCTGCTGAAAGTCTTGAGCCGGTAGAGCACAGACTAGAATTAAAAAAACGGGGTAATATTTCTATCATTGATGATGCTTTTAATTCAAATCCGGTAGGAGCGGCTAATGCGGTGGCTACTTTGAGTCAATTTACGGGTGGTAAGAGAATCATAATTACGCCTGGAATGGTTGAATTAGGAGAAATTGAAGAGGAAGAAAACAAGAAGTTTGGTAGTGCCATTGCCCGAGCAAATCTCGATAAAGTTTACCTTGTGGGACAAAAACGCACAAAGCCAATCTACGCTGGTTTAGAATTAGGTGGATTTGACATGAATAAGGTATCCGTAGTTAACAGCCTGTTTGAAGCTAACGAAGATGTTAAGCAAATTCTGGAGCCGGGAGATATCATCTTATACGAAAACGATCTTCCTGACACTTATAACGAATAAAAATCTATTCGTATCGTAAGGCTTCTGATGGGTCAGTATTGGCTGCAAGTTTTGCGGGATACCAGCTGGCAAATAAACAGAGTAACAGACTGCCACCAAGCACAAGAAGAACATCCCACGGCGAAATCACTACAGGATAAGCTTCAATAATAAATGACTCCGCACCAGCCAGTTTTACCAGACCATAAGTGTCTTGCAGAAAGGCCAGAGATAATCCCAATAAACCGCCAATTGAGCATCCAATAATTCCGATAAACCAGCCTTGCGTGAGAAATATTTTTCGGATTTTTGATTTACTAAATCCCATTGACATAAGTATGCCTATATCTCTCTTTTTCTGAATAACAACCATTGTGAGAGAGCCCGCAATATTCAAAACGGCAATCAAAACGATAATCATCAAAATCAGATAGGCGCCCCATTTTTCCATATTCAGTACATCATACTGACTTTTTTTGAGATCATACCAGGTAGATATCAAATAAGCAGACCCCAACTCAGATTCCAGCGTACGTTTGAGGCTGTTGGCTTGGCGGTTATCCGTCAATCGCAAATCAATACCGGTGTAATTCGTGCGCTCCGAAAAAAGCCTTCGAGCCGCTTCTATATCTATGTATATGATATCTTCATCAATAAACCTGTTTTGACGGTAAATACCTCTCACTTGAAAATTAAAGCTCCGTGGACCGGTAAATTGGGTGAGTGCTCGTTGCATTCCTGCAGTACTTAACAGAGCAATTCTATCTCCCACGTTGAGCATTTCTCGGTTTGCTGTGCGTTCGCTGATTAAAACTCCGGGCATATTATTGCGAACCTCAAGGTTTTTGCTTCCCTCGCGCACATCCTGTAAGGCGAAGGATAAATCGAGATATTTATCAATGTGAATTCCTTTAACAGTGGCAACATTATCACGAGCTCGGTCGTGTGCAATCAGGCTCATACCTTGAATGTAAGGAGATACGGCAACGACGTGAGGCAATTCTGAAAGCTGATTTAATTGCTCCTGGCTTATAGCAACGCTACGTGCTTCAGCGGATTCTATGCGGATATCTGGGTCATTGGCCAGAAGTAAGGATTGAATCACATCAAAAAAACCATTGAAAACAGATAACACTATGATTAGCAATGCTGTACCAATCGTAACACCGGAGATACTGATAAAAGTAAGGGTGCTGATTAATGAAATGTGTTTTCGGGAAAAAAGATAGCGTTTGGCTATAGTGTTTACTGCTTTCATGAAAGAAAGATAGTCATATTACATTTAGATTACTGAGTATTAGCATGAGTGAATTTCCATCAATTTTTTTATTTTGAAGATTCATTAAACCAAATGCATAAAACGTGGAAAAAATGAACTTGGATAAGGGTCAAATAGTCGCACTTGAAACGGCATCACATGGTAACCCCTTTGCAGTATTAGGGTTGCATGTTGTTAGTTCCGGAAAAAAGAAATCTGTAATCGTTAGAACTATTCAACCGCATGCTGAAAGCGTTAGTGTCTTGCCTGATGGTAAAAAGGCTGTGCCGATGGAAAAGGTTTCAGACGGAGGGGTCTTTGAGTGCTCTTTTCCAAGAAATACCAAGTCATTCAAGTACAGTTTGGTAATCAAGCCTACTCAGGGCGACACGTACACTATCCGAGATCCATACAGTTTTGGCCCGCTATTATCAGAGTTTGATTTACAATTATGGGGTGAGGGCAACCATCGTAAAGCATACGAAACCATGGGAGCTCATCCTATGGAAGTTGATGGCGTAAAAGGAACTCGTTTTGTTGTTTCTGCGCCAAGTGCAACTCGTGTTAGTGTTATTGGTTCATTTAATGATTGGGATGGTCGTCGTAATCCTATGAGAAAATACCATGATCAAGGTCTCTGGGAGATTTTCCTTCCCGAGGTTACTGTGGGCGATGCGTATAAATACGAGATTAAGTCTGATAATTTTGCTCTACCATTCAAAAAAGCAGATCCTTACGCTTTTTACGCGGAAAAACGCCCAAACACAGCTTCAATCGTTGCTGATTTGAATAACTACAAGTGGGAAGATGAAGAGTGGATGTCGAAAAGAACTAAAAAGTTTGATGAGGCACTTTCCATCTACGAAGTACATCTAGGTTCCTGGAAAAGAAAAGATGGAGAAACGGCGCCGGAATTTCTCACTTACCGCGATATGGTCGAGCAATTAGTTCCTTATGTAAAAGATCTTGGATTTACCCATATTGAAATTTTACCTGTCGCCGAGCACCCTTATGATCCATCCTGGGGATACCAAATTACAGGATATTTTGCTGCTACAAGTCGCTTTGGTACACCTGAAGATTTTATGTACTTCGTTGATGCCTGCCACAAAAACGACATAGGTGTTATTGTGGATTGGGTTCCTGCTCACTTTGCCAAAGATGAGCATGGTCTGAGACAGTTCGATGGAACTCATTTATTTGAGCATGCCGACCCTCGTCAGGGAGAGCATAAAGACTGGGGAACCTGTATCTTTAATTTTGGAAGAACCGAAGTCCAAAACTTTCTTCTCTCAAATGCGGTTTTCTGGTGCGATAAATACCACATAGATGGCTTAAGAGTAGATGCTGTGGCATCAATGCTCTATTTGGATTACTCTCGCGAAGAAGGTGAATGGATTCCTAACAAATACGGTGGTAGAGAAAATTTGGAAGCCATTGCTTTCCTGAAGAAGACCAATGAAGTTCTGAATCAGGAATTTGATAACATTGTTACTTTTGCAGAAGAATCAACATCCTGGCCGATGGTTTCAAAGCCGACATACTTAGGTGGACTCGGATTTGACTACAAATGGAATATGGGATGGATGAATGATACGCTAAAGTATATAGAGATTGACCCCATCTTCCGCAGATATCATCACAATCAGTTAACATTCTCCATGATTTATGCATTTACGGAGAATTTTATGCTTCCATTTTCTCACGATGAAGTGGTGCACATGAAAAAAGCGATGCTATCCAAAATGCCGGGTGATGATTGGCAGAAATTTGCAAATCTTCGATTGCTCTATACCTATATGTATGCTCATCCAGGTAAGAAACTTCTTTTCATGGGTAATGAGATTGCGCAATGGGCAGAATGGAATTCTGAAGCACAATTAGATTGGCCATTATTAAAGTATGATTCTCACAAAGGGGTACATACCCTCGTTAAAGATTTGAATAAAATCTACACAGAAAATGCACCACTACATCAAGTAGATTTTGATTGGAGTGGTTTTGAGTGGATTGATTTTTCAGATATTGACAACAGCATAGTAGCTTTCTTACGATATAGTGAAGAAAAGAAAGATTTCAGAGTATGTATTTTCAATTTCACACCACAACCACAAATGGGCTATCGCTTTGGTGTGCCTAAGGCCGGCCCTTATGAAATTATTTTAAACAGCGATTCCAAATATTACGGTGGCTCCAATGTTGAGAACGATGCATTAGTAGCCACTGAAGGACAATGGCACAATCAGCCGGCAACTTTGACGGTTAATGTTCCGCCATTATCCGGTCTTATTATTAAGCCTGTATAGCTTTAAACCCGAAAAATAATTACAGAATACATGAAATTTGTAAGATCATGCGGCACGTTGCTGCACCCAACCTCTTTTCCTACACCTTATGGAATAGGTGATTTAGGAAAAAGCGCAAGACAATTTGTGGATTACCTGGAAGATACACGCCAAAGTATTTGGCAGGTTCTCCCACTCGGTCCTACCGGATATGGTGATTCCCCTTATGCATCCTATTCCGCATTTGCCGGTAATCATTATTTGATCAGTCCAGGTTTACTCGCCGATAAAGGTCTGGTAGACATCTCAGATCTGGAAAAAGGAATTCAACCATCACTCACAAAGGTTGATTATCAAACGGCCTACGCGTTCAAAGATGAGTTATTCCGTAAAGCATCAGAAACGTTTTATAGTAATGCCGGTGGAGAAGAGAAAAAGGCATTCGATACCTTCAAGAAAGAAAATAAAAAGTGGCTTGATGATTACGTTTTATTCATGGCGTGCTTAAATCATTACGGTAAGCAACCATGGAATACCTGGGATGAAAAACTCGCAAAAAGACAAAAAACGGCTCTAACTAGCTTCAAGAAAAAATTAAAGGCCGATGTCGATTACCATTATTGGTTACAGTTTGAGTTTTTCAACCAATGGATGGACTTGAAAAAATATGCTAATGAAAAGCAGATTCGCATAATTGGTGATATCCCAATATTTGTAGATCACAATAGCTCCGATGTTTGGGCGAATAGCAAATATTTCGAGGTTGATGAAACCGGAAATAGATTACTTGTTGCTGGTGTGCCTCCGGATTATTTCAGCGCAACCGGTCAGTTATGGGGTAATCCATTATATAAATGGAAAGAGCTCGAAAAAGACGGATATGGCTGGTGGGTCAATAGATTTGAACAAATGTTCACTCTATTTGACGCCATCAGAGTTGATCACTTCCGAGGTTTTGATGCCTATTGGGAAATCAAAGCGACCGAAGAGACGGCAATGAATGGCCGCTGGGTTAAAGGTCCTGGTAAAAAACTTTTTGAAACCATCCATAAAAAACTGGGTGAACTACCAATTATCGCAGAAGATTTAGGTGTAATTACACCATCCGTTGTTGATCTTCGTGATAGTTTCAACTTTCCGGGGATGAAAATCCTACAGTTTTCGTTCAGTGGTGGTGCCACAAACAGCTTTTTACCTCATAACTATGATACTAGTAATTGCGTCGTTTATTCCGGCACCCACGATAACGATACATCTTTAGGTTGGTATAGAACTGCGCCGGAAGCAGAGCAAGATTTTGCACGTCGTTACATGCGTGTCAACGGATCCGAAATCAGCTGGGATTTAATTCGTTTGGGTATGCTTTCAAATGCAGACCAAGCTATTTTCCCTCTTCAGGATTTCCTTTCGCTGGATACTGACCATAGAATGAACTATCCCGGAACTACAGATAATAACTGGCAGTGGCGTTATACTGAGGATATGCTGTTCCGAATTGATAGAAATTATGTGAGAGAGCTGGTGGCTCTAACCAATCGTGACCCCAGAGTGGAACAGTCAGATTCTAACATAGTTGAGCTCGAGGCTGAAGAGCCAAATTAATGCTTTAATCAGAGCCTGTTTATAATTATCTTAATTAGATAGCCAATTTACACGATTTGCTTAAGCAACAGCTATCTGAGAAGTTTTTTGTAAACAGGCTCTGAAACATTAGGCACCTAACGCCGGATATTACCCCTGATGTAGTAAAGTCAAACGTGACTTGAAGTTGGCTGTCGGTGATAGCGGTTGCTTTTCAACTTATTAATGAAATAATCTGATATGAAAGTACTTTATGCTGCGGCAGAGATTTCTCCTTTTGCTCGTATGACCAATACCGCTGATTTACTGAGGTTTCTGCCTGCTTCACTGCAGGATAAAGGGTTTGAAATTCGAATTTTATTGCCCAAATACGGAACCATCAACGACAGAAGAAACAGGCTGCACGAAGTAATTCGATTGTCAGGTATTGAAGTTGAAGTGGGCGAGAATGTCGAAACTATGAAAATCAAAGTAGCCAGCATTCCTAATGCAAAGCTACAAGTCTACTTTCTTGATAACGATACTTATTTCAAGCGTAAAGGCTTATTCAAAGACCCCAAAAACGAAAAATACTTCCCGGATAATGACCAAAGGCTCGTCTTTTATAATAAGGGGGTTCTGGAAACCGTTAGGAAGCTTGGTTGGAAGCCGGATATAATACACTGCCATGATTGGGCACCGGGTATTATTCCAGCTCTGCTAAAATCAGTTTACAAAGACGACCCAAATTTCGAAGGCACAAAAGTGGTTTATAATATCCACAGCCCCGTTAATGAAGGCGTTTTTGATCCATCTATTTTGGATTACCTGAAGCTTAATGATGAAGCGGATAAAGAATTATTTCTACATGAAGGTAAAGTTGATTTTCGTAGAACGGGCTTACGCCATGCAGACCATGTTGTAACAGGCAATGAGTTGATTGATGAACTTGATGGTTTGTTTGAAGAACTAAATATTACACCAGATAAAATTCAGGGTTCGCCTCAGGATGTATCAGCCAAATTTGCTGATTACTACCGCGAGTTAAAAGGCGAGCAGGAATAAAAATAGATCATAACAGAATATTACATGAGACTTAGTGTTCTCGCAAGCCTGCTGGTAATTGTAGGAATCGGATTGATTTCTTGTGACGGTAGCGGCATAGCAGGTTCAGGGACTATTGATAATCCCGGTAAAGTTGTAACAGATACCTTTTTAGTAGACCAGGCATTTCTTCAAGACATTCAAAGTTTTAGTGGCGGTAGAACATATATTTCTGCCGGTGCTTATAACGATGAACTCTTCGGTGATTTTACCTTCACTGCTATAATGAAACCGTCAATTAACAGATCGAATATCGAAGAAATTGAATCTTCTGCTACTGCTTCTATTCGATTGGCTATTGATAACCGTTATGGAAATACAACAGGTGCCCAGCAATTCGATATTGTAGAGGTAGACAGATTATGGAGAAGCAGATCCTGGCGGCAGGATTCAATTCCATCATTGTCTAACAGAGTATTAGGCTCCTTCACTCTTACCGATGAAGAAGAAATTACAGTTCCTATTACAGATAATGAGTGGATTCAGGAGTATCGCGAGATTTTTATTTTGGAAGGCCCCAGAAGAGATTCATTATACGCCAATACATTTCATGGATTTGCTATAGTACCAACCAATGCTGAGCAAGTCGTTTCCTTCCCCTTCAATCAGATTCAGCTTAAGGTGGATAATAATATCTCCGGAGTAGATACGGTGTATACACAACCTATGGCCAGATGGGCTTATAGTATTGATCACCAGCCAAAAACTATTGAAGAAGATCAAAAGTCATTTCCCGTTTTTAATAACTTTAAAAACAATTTTGTGATGGAAATTAGACTTGAAGATTGGCTAGAAGGAACCGGAAATATCTCTCGAGCTGAATTAGTAGTTTTTGAGGACACTTTATCATCACAAACCACTCTTCCAGATAATCATGTTAGACCTCGTACTCCGGGAATGTTTATTTATCTGTTAACTGAAGCTCAAACAGAAATATCAGTAACCGGACAGGAAACCTTTGCTGCAGTTCGAAGGAATTCAGATGCTTCATGGCGTTTCAATATCACAAATTATGCAAGATCCCAGTTAGGTAGTTTTTCCGATCAGAGAAACTTTTTCATGAAAATTGGTAGAGACGATGGGCGTTTCTTCCCTTACTACATTCATAATCACCTATCTGAAGACAGGGCTCCCAAAGTAATCATCACAAGAATCATAGCTGAAGATTAATGCGAATTAAACACTTATTTATCTTAACTCTTGTAGTTCTGTTTTCTCCTGTTGTTCATGCGCAGGGAATTTGGAGTGGAGGATCTGCCTATTCTTCAGTCGGTTACGGTATGCCTAACGATTTTCGTGCTGAATTTGCAAATGCAATGGGCGTTTATGGTGTAGCCACAATGGACTACAGACACTCAAACACTGCTAATCCTGCATTATGGGGTTTTTCACGATTCACTAACATTAGCGGTGGTTTCATGGTCAATAATTTTGAAACCAGCGAAGGTGACGATCGAACATGGAATAATGTTTTCGCACCTACTCAGTTTCAATTTGTTCTGCCCATTCTGCGTGACCAGCTCGGTGT
>SKIC01000078.1 GCA_007116685.1 Balneolales bacterium | reverse complement strand
TATTTTACTTATTCTTGCTGCTTCTTTAATCAGTTCTTTTATCGTCCCTGGAATTATGCTCCAACGCCATAAATCATGAAAGATTTAGATCCTCTTCTTCATAATCAGTTACGACTATCGATTATGTCTTTGTTGGTAGCGAATGATGAAATCACCTTTACCTATGTGGTAGAAAAAACGGGTGCCAGCAGAGGCAATATCAGTGTGCAGATAAGTAAACTTGAAGAAGCATCTTATCTGACAGTAAGCAAAGAGTTTGTTGACAAAAAGCCTCAAACTTCTATGCGAATTACAAAAAAGGGTTTAGAGGCAATGGATACTTATACCCTGACACTCAAAGAATATCTAAATATTTAAAACTATGAGATTTCTATTCTTATGTTTTGCAGGATTTTTCTTGCTTAACACAACAGCAAATGCTCAATCAGATTACATTTTATCCGGAGCCTCTATAACAGGCTTCGGAGGACATGGAGGACCTGTTTTTGAAATTGGCTCCGTTGCCGGAGAAAATATGTTCTTTTTCGGCGGACGTGGTGGAGGCACCATACACTTTTCCTCCGGCAACAGTTTTATGATTGGAGGTGGTGGTTACGGTTCTGTAACTTCAATATCCAGACAAGCCGAAAATGGGGAGAATCTTTATCTCAATATGAGTTATGGAGGCTTAGAACTGGAATATACTTTGAAATACAGAAGGGCTTTTCACCTCGCCATACGTTCTAACTTAGGCGGTGGAAGTGCTACTGAAAGTCTTCAGAGTAGTGGAAGTGATGTTGTAGAAGACACCAACTTCTTTATTATAAAGCCTCAAGCCTATTTGAATATGAACCTCACTCCTACTGTGCGTTTACAACTTGGTGCAGGTTATCGCTGGGTAACCGGTAGCAACCTATCAGCCTATTCAGATACAGATTTATCAGGATTTGCGGCCACCATTGGAGTCAAATTCGGTTTCTGGCCTTGATGCTTATCGAGGATAAATTGATTTCTTAGCCGCAAGGAGCGTGTTTTTCATAAGCATAGCCACTGTCATCGGTCCAACACCACCCGGAACAGGAGTTATCCATGAAGCACGCTCTGAAACGGATTTGAAATCAGCATCACCAACTAGCTTGTAGCCTTTTTCTGAGTTAGGGTCAGCAATACGGTTGATACCTACATCAATCACGACAACGCCTTCCTTTATCATTGGGCCGGTAATCAAACCCGGACTTCCGGCAGCAATAACCAGAATATCTGCATCTATCGTGTGCTTGGTTAAATCTTTGGTGAATTTGTGACACTTGGTCACGGTGGCTTTGCCCGTATCCCCTTTTTCCCGGGATAACATCACGGCTAAAGGAGAACCTACAATATTACTCCCCCCTACGATAACCACATGCTTCCCTTTGGTTTGTATGCTGTAATACTTAAATAATTCGAGCACACCTGCAGGAGTACATGATTTGAAATTAGGTTGTCCGATGGCCAATCTACCAACATTCATTGGATGAAATCCATCTACATCTTTTCGATAGTCGATAGATTCAATCACAGTCAATGCCTGTAAGTGCGAGGGCAAAGGCAACTGAACGAGTATTCCATCGGTGTTCTCATCTTCGTTGAAATATCGAATCTCGTCTTCTAATTGCTGTGCAGATATTGTATCAGATAATTTTAGTGTATCTGAGGCTATTCCCACTTCCTCACAAGCTCTCATTTTTGCACCTACATAACTGTGAGAAGCCGGATCATTTCCCAATACTATAGCCTGTAATTTCGGCGGTCTGTTTCCAAGGTTAGTCCAATCGCGAACATCTTGTTTTACCTGTTCTCTGATTATACTTGCTACTTTTTTACCATCAATAATATTGGCTGCCATTTTTCAAATTTCCTGTGTTGAAGCGTTTTAGCGTTCGATATCGTATTTCTTAAGTTTGTTGTAGAGATGGCTGCGTTGAATGCCAATCTCTTCTGCAGTTTGCGACATATTCCAATCATTTCTGTTCAAATGAAATAGCAAAAATTGCTTTTCCGTCTGTTCTTTGAACAATTGAAAATCATGCTGATCAGAAAGCAAGCTGCTCAAATTATCAAGTTTTGCGTTTGCCGGTTGTGTTAAAGATTGTATATGATCTTTTGTGATCTCAGGGTCATTACACAAAATGGCAACTCTTTCTACCATATTGTGTAACTCGCGCACATTTCCGGGCCAGGGCAATTCACTCAGATACTCGAGGGCATCTTCCGTAAAATGTAATCCACTGAACATGATATCTTTCTCTGATAATTGCTTTAAAAACGAATCAGCAAGCAATGGAATATCAGATTTTCGTTCTTTGAGTGGTGGTACATGTATTGGAATTACATTCAAGCGATGATATAAATCTTCCCGAAATCGTCCTTCGTTGATTTCTTCTTGTAAGTTCTTATTAGTAGCAGAAACGACTCTTACCTGTACTGATATATTTTCATTGCCTCCAACGCGAGATATGGTATGTTCCTGCAAAGCTCGTAATACCTTTGCCTGAGCAGCAAGACTCATATCGCCAATCTCATCTAAAAAGAGAGTTCCGCCAGTGGCTTGCTCAAATTTTCCTTTTCTCTGCTGAGTTGCACCGGTAAACGCACCTTCTTCATGACCAAAAAGTTCGCTTTCCATCAATTCCTCTGGGATGGCGGCGCAGTTTACATCTACAAATGGTCCGTCTGAACATTTACTGAATTCGTGAATCCAACGTGCAACCAATTCTTTACCAGTACCATTATCACCGGTGATTAAGACACGGGCATCTGTAGGAGCTACTTTCTTAATCGTTTGATGGATTTTCTCCATTGGCTTACTCTGACCAATGATTTCTGTCACCTTCCCTATCTTCCTTCTAAGACTTCTATTCTGCTGGACTAATCGCTTGCGATCCAATGCATTGGATACCGATATCAAAAGTCTGTTTAAGTCCGGTGGTTTTTCTAAAAAGTCGTAGGCTCCCAGTTTTGTGGCTTGCACAGCGTTTTCTATACTTCCGTGACCAGACAAGACTATAACAGGAAAATCAAAACCCGATTCGCCCATTTTCTCGAGTACTTCCAAACCATCCATGCCCTGCATTTTAATGTCCAGAAACATCAAATCAATATGCTCTTTAGCGATTACATCCAGCGCCTGATTTCCATTTTCAGCTTCCAGAACATCGTAGCCCTCGTACTCAAGAATTTCACGAAGCGCATTTCGAATACTGCGTTCATCGTCGGTTAGTAGGATTTTTGGTTTGGTTGATTTGCCCATAGCAGAACTCAAAAATGTTCGTAAATATGTTCCAGAATTTGCTGATGAATCGCATCGATATTTCTGGTCGGTACCGTGTAATTATTGGTTATTATACTAAATACAACCTGATTCTCTTGTTGCGTATGCAAGTAACCGCTCAAACTTCTGGTTCCGGATACAAATCCGGTTTTACCGTTTATAGCCCCTTGTAATGGAGAAGCCAGAAATCGGTTTCGCATTCTTGCATCCTGTCCCGATACCGCAAGGGATTGAAAATAAACATCAGCATATTCATGATTTCGCATAAATGCTAATAAATGAGCGATATCACGAGCAGTAGTTAGGGTTGCCGGTGCCATTCCGGATCCATCTCTCATTCTGAGATTGCGAACATCCATTCCGACCCTTTGAGCAAATTCTCTGATATATGTTAAGCCCAATTCAGTAGAGCCAGTAGTTTCATATACATGATGCGCCAAATACTTGACCATCATTTCCGTATAAAAATTATCACTCTCTTTGTTAATCATTTCAATGATATATGACAATTCTGGAGAGCTATGGCGATGAAGTTTTTGATAATTTTCCCAGTCTTTGGATTCACGTGTCGTAATTAGTCCACCAGTAATTTCTAAGCCCTGTGTGGCGGCAAATTTTACAAATGTGTCAATAAAAAATAATGGCGGATTGGTGATCGATAAAGGTTCGGTTTCTGCAAATCCCTGAGGCAATGTGCTTCTGAGCAAAATGATGTTTGTTCCTAAAATCCTGCGGTAATCTTCATTGAAACGGCTCCCGCGGGCAGTAATTAACTGCTCGTTTATAAATTCTACGAAATCAGTATTCATAGGAAACCAACTTATCCCGGGCGCAGAACCAACGGGACGATTGGAATCCACCGTTAAATAAACAGTATTACCATTGAAAGATAAGGGTGAAATTTCGGGCGCATAATAATAGGATAAGTCATCCCACTCCCAACCTCTGGGATAAGGGATATCATCAAATAGAGACACATTTCCAAAAACATCGCCCTCTACCCTCTCAATTCCGGCCATTTGAAGCGCTTGAACAAATTCATACATCACAATCAATGGGTCTTCATTGTACGTATGACGGTCTATGGCAGGATTCCCTCCACCACGAAAATGGATATCACCATAAAGTACAGAATCACGTATTTCTCCGTCTATGTATAAATCTGTATGAAGTCGGTAATCCGGACTAAGTTGGTCTAAAATGGCCGCTGATGTAAGCAGTTTGATATTGGAAGCTGGCCTAACCAGGCTATTACCGTTAATCTCTAACAGCACATTATAGGAGGTATCCTTAAGCACAACCGACCATAATGAATTTGGTGAAGTGCTTTCTGCTATAATTGACGAAATAGTCTGTTGTAGGGAGAGCTTCTCAATTTCTTCGTTACCGGTTACAAATCGAAAACCAAGAATGGCCACCGATACGAGTAAAAAACCGGTCAAACGAAGTAAATTTCTCATGTTTTTAAAGGTGGGAAAATCATGCTCTGATGAATTGTGCTTCTTCTTCCTTAAATAAAGCCAAAATGCTTTCTTTGTCTTCGCATTGCAGAAGTTTATCTCTAAAAACTGCATTATTCATCAATCGGGAAACTCTACTCAGCATTTTGATATGCTTACTATTTTGAGAATCAGGTCCGATAAGCAAGAAAATCATACTAACCGGTTGATTATCAATGGAGCCATAATCCAGGGGCTTGTCCAAAATGGCGAAAGCAACATGAGATTGCTCTAATCCAGCGCATTTTCCGTGAGGTATGGCAAGGCCTTTCCCAACCCCGGTCGACATGATTGCTTCTCTTTCCAAAACGGCATGCAATGCATCATCTACCTTATTTTCAGGAAATTGATTTTTCAAGGATTTGACCAACTTAGTGATGGCCTCTTCTTTATTGCCAGCCTGAAGTGTTATAAAAACGTTGTCTTCGTTCAGCAATTGGCTGATTCTCATAATACTCGCTATCTGATTAAGTGCTAAATATGTTGCAAATATAAGTATGGAAACTGCCTAACGCCAATATAAATGAAGATTGTATAAAGAAGTTTGTACTTCTAAGGTCTTGAATTCATATCTACCAAAAAAGTGGTGAAATTCGTACCATAACATTTATGAATTGGCTTCAATCAACATTGGCCGTAGTTCAAAAAGATTTACGTCTTGAATTACGATCAAAATACGCTTTAAACACTGTTCTGGCATTTGTGATTTCCGCATTGCTGGTCGTTTTGTTCTCTATGAGAGCAGATGAATTATCCGTTGCTGCCCAGAGTGGTTTGTTATGGATTATAATCCTTTTTGCTTCGCTGAGCAGCTTATCGCGCGCCTTTGTATCAGAAGCCGAACGCCATACTTTCGATTTGCTAAGGCTAAATGCTCCTGCTATTTCCGTTTACACGGGCAAACTACTGTTCAATTATTTATTCACTTTGGTAATAACCGGCGTTTCTGTTGCTGTTTTTGTTTTTTTACTCTCTATAGAAATCCACAACATCACGCTACTACTGCTTGCTTTGTTTTTGGGAACATTAGGACTATCAGGCGTATCCACTTTACTTGGAGCAATTGTTTCTCAGGCAGAACGTAAAGGGACTATATTTTCCGTAATATCCCTACCCTTGCTGGTACCCTTAATTTTGCTATTGGTCAGAACTACGCAATCAGCTTTTTCGGTTGAGGTGGCCGATGGAATTCTGGATGACGTTCTTGCTATGGTTGGTTTTGCCGGCGTTACGATTACGGCATCCGTTTTATTATTTGATTTTATTTGGGAAGATTGATGACACTTTTAGGAAACAGAAGACTTGTAGGTCAACATGATAGTCGGGAAAAACTGATGAAAATCGCAGATTCCGGACGATTATCACATGCATATTTATTTACAGGACCTCAAGGAGTTGGTAAAAAAGCATTGGCTCTGGCTTTTGCGGAATATCTGCAAGGGATTGATAATCTCACAGAATTAAATGAAACCGAAAAGAAAAGCGCCAAGAGTTCCTGGTACATTCATCCTGATGTACATTTATTTCTGCCCTTTCCGGGCAGTACTCCAATCACAGAACTGCGGGAACGTATAACGCTGCTTTCACAAGACCCTTATGAGGTGGTTGACTACTCTATTCGACCATCTTTGGATGGCACCGCAGAAAAAACGAATAAATATTCCCGATACGCTATTGATTACTTTCGGGAAAGCCTGAAACCCGTTGCCTATTTAAAACCCAATGAAGGCCAATACAATATCATTATCATTTCCAACGTGGAAAAAATGGGTAAAGAGGCTAATAATGCTTTTCTAAAATTGTTGGAAGAGCCTCCGGAGAGAGTCCTGTTTTTTCTGACTACTGATAATATCGATGCCCTGCTACCAACCATTATCTCCCGCTGTCAGTTGATTTCTGCAACGCCATTATCTGAATCTGATGTGAGTGATGCTTTACTGCGTTTTGACGGGCTAGCTAAAACCGAAGCCGATTTCTTATCCAAAATTTCAGGCGGTAATTACAGTGCTACCCGATTTTATGATTTGGATACGCTCAAAGAGAATCGCGAGGAAATTATACAGTTTTTGAGAAATTCATTCACGAATGACGCTGTAGCAATCATAAAAACCGCTACCCAGTGGAGCAGTCAATATAATAATGAGAGAATATTAGGCATTTTTTCAATGATGGAGGCTTTTATTCGGGATTTAATCATTTATCGATCAACCAAGGATGAAAGCTTGATTACCAATTCAGATCAGATTGACACTATCTCAAAGTTTTGTCAGAATCTGAAAAATGCTCGCTTGGATGAAATAATTATGGTTTGTCATGAATTCCGGCAGTTACTCAGGCAAAATGTGAATGCCAAATATCTCTTCACCGTTATGTCTTTACGTTTTACGTATTTGATGCGTGGACATAAAACCGTAATTCCCGAATCCGAAAATTGGAAAAGAGTACCTGCAACCACACAGTCATGAGTAATTCTTCATCATCTATGGCATTTACGAAAATGCAAGGAGCAGGAAATGACTTTGTCGTTATTGATAATCGGGATGAGTCGTATAGCCTTGAAGAATTAGTGAATCTCTGTCCTCAACTTTGTGACAGAAGATTAGGAATAGGCGCAGACGGACTCTTAGCGCTATTCCCTTCAAAAACGGAAGGCGTCGATTTTACTATGGTCTATCGAAATGCGGATGGTAGTGATGCCGGAATGTGTGGAAATGGAGCCCGTTGCCTTTCTGCTTTTGCCTATCACTTAGGATTCGCTTCTGAGCATAAATTCGAGATCAATAGCAAGGTGTTCAGTGCAGAAGTGTCGAAAATTGAGTCCGGTATTTTTGAGGTTACGATTCATTTCCCTATCGAAACTTCGGCAAATAAACTCCCAAATGATTTATTTGAGATTTACACCGCCACGGAACATGTAGTAACATTCTGCGATAAGAAAACCCTGCAAAATGAAGAGTTTCTACGTGAGCAAGGTTCAAAAATCCGATACGACCAAGAACGCTTTCCAAAAGGAACCAATGTAAACTTCATTAATGGAATTTCTGCTGAAGTCATAGAACTTCAGACCTACGAGCGTGGCGTAGAAAATCTCACTTTAGCCTGCGGAACCGGAGCAATAGCCTCTGCAATAGGCTGGCATCATAAACAGAATGAACAAAATCCGGAATCTAATACCAGAGTCCAATGTGCCGGTGGAAATCTTGAAGTTTCATTCAAATACAATGCTGAATCATCCGTTTACTCTGATATCTCACTAAAAGGAGACGCTGTTTTTGTTTTTGAAGGCCAGTTTTATCAATAAAATCCCTCACTTCAAATCTGTTTTAGCTATTATTTGCCTAAAACTGGTTTTTATAGCTTGCTCAATGACCGAGGTAATTCCCGGCACATTTTCTTCCTCCGCTGATTTCACCTCACCTTTTCAAAACAATTTCTCCATACAGGATTCTCAGCCGCCTTCGCAAATCAGAAGTGTGCAATTGTATCCCGGGGAAAACCGTGCTGGAATGCCTGCCATTGTTCTTGGTGGAAACAATACGCTCACCTTACGCTTCGACCAGTTAGGAACCAGACCGGATATGTTCCGAGTGCGATTTACTCATCATAATTCAGATTGGAGTGTAAGTAATCTCATTCCGGGATTTTATATACGAGGTCAGGAATCTGACGTAATCGTCGAAAATGAACCATCTAATGTTCAAAATCCGGCTTATAGTCATTTTGAATACACTTTCCCTAACAGAAATATCCGTTTTTTGGTGAGTGGTAATTACATGATTCATATTCATGATTACAATTCGGATGAGCGTTTGTTCTCACTACCCTTTTTACTGCATGAAGAACGCGGTGCCATTTCTACGGAAATAGAATCTCTCTATCCCACGCAAGGACCTTCCTTGCTCATGCACCAAGTCTTTTCGGAATATCACTATCCGAATTTTGTAAATATGCCCAATATTGACCTTGAGGTATTTTTCGTGCAAAACCAATTTTTAGGTAGAAAAAAGCTTGCCGATCAGACGGACATGAGTCGAGCCGGAGTTTTCAGGACTCATATCACCAGAGAAAATGCTTTCCCGGGGCGATATGAATTCCGTCAATTACATATAAATCGCTTAGGCACCGATACCCGAAATGTGCTAGAGTTTCGTCCCGAGACCATACCACCTAGAGTGATTTTAGACAGAGATATTGTAAATCTGAATGTGCAACCACGCTCAGAACGTCAAAACAGATTTGGCTCGCCTCGAAATGATACGGAAGCCAGATATGCCAGTGTTCACTTTGAGTTAGAAGTCCCTTACAGAGAATTGGATACTGAGGCCGATATTTTCCTGGTTGGTCCTTTTAATAATTGGAACATCAGCGAGAGAAACAGAATGCAGTTTAGCGACGAAATTGGGCGTTTTACCGGATCCGCTTTGGTTAAAGAAGGCATTTATGATTATAAATATGTAGTACTTGAAGATGGCATTATTGATGATTTGAGACTGGATGCCTCATTTGCTGATTCCAGGCAGGAATATGCCGTACTGGTGTATTATCGCGATCCGCAAGAACAGTTCGACAGACTTTTACACTATTATTCTTTTCATACTCAGTAAGATTTGAACGGAAGTATTTTGTACTTTTACTGCCGACTAAAACCTCTCACGTTTTAAAATTCAAATCTCATGGATGCGATTCCTGCTTCTTTTAAATTGGGTTTTCTTGGAGCCGGTCAGCTTGCCCGGATGTCTGCTTTAGAAGCCTTTAAATTGGGTATTCAAGTAGTTTCTTACGGTTCATCACATGGAATGGAGCCTCTCAATTTAGTTACTCCTTTCCAATTTACTGGCTCTTTTGATGATGAAGAAAAACTTATTCAATTCGCAAAATCCTGCGATCTGGTAACTCTTGAAAACGAATTTCTGGATTCAGAACTATTAAAACGCGTCCGTGATAAAAGCGGAACTCCTATGTATCCCTCTCCAGAAAGTTTCCGCTTAATAGAGTCCAAATTGATTGAGAAAGAAACCTTTTCGGAGGCGGGAATCCCGGTTGCGCCCTTTGGGATTGTGAGCAATAAAGAAGAGATGGCTGATTTTGGTGAAAAGCATGGCTGGCCTTATTTGTTGAAATCATCCAAAGGTGGATATGATGGATATGGGAATGAGATCGTTAAAAACATCGATGAGGCTTTAAACGGTTTTGACAAACTTGGTGGAAATGCAGGTCACGATATTCTTGCTGAGGCTTTCATTCCATTTGATCGTGAATTAGCGGTATCTGTAGCCAGAAATGATAAAGGAACAGTTGTATTTCCTTGTGTAGAAACCATTCAAATTAATCACATTTGCAGAAAAGTTCTGGCTCCGGCGCCTATCGATAAGGATATACTAGAAAAAGCGCAAAAAATGGCAATAGCTGCAACCCAAGCAATTGATGGCAAAGGCGTTTTTGCATTCGAGTTTTTCCTTACTAAAGATGGGCAATTACTCTTGAATGAATCGGCGCCAAGACCGCATAATTCTGCTCATTATTCCATGGAAGCCTGTTCCCTATCACAATTTGCTCTTCATGTGCGAGCCGTTTTAGATTTACCTCTGCCCCAACCTGTTATGACGACCAAAGCAGCTGTAATGGTGAACATTTTAGGAACCCAAAATCGAAAAGCTGTAACTGAAAATGTTTCTGGACTACTCAAAGAAACCCAAGGCTACATGCACATCTATGGAAAAGAGTCGAGCAAGATTGGTCGTAAAATGGGACACTTTACATTATTAGGAGAAGATGTGCAAGAATTATTAACCATAGCTGACAAAGCTGTAGAAAAAATCAAGTTATAATACATGGATACTAAAAAAAACGTACAGGTTGGCATTATCATGGGCAGCGATTCCGATTGGCCGGTAATGAAGCAAGCCGCGGAATATCTGGATAAATTTGGAATCACTTACGAAGCCAAAGTTACATCGGCACATCGAACTCCTGATGTTATGGCTGAATATGCAAAGTCTGCCGCAAATCGAGGACTAAAAGTTATTATTGCCGGAGCCGGCGGTGCAGCTCATCTTCCCGGTATGGTAGCCGCTTACACGAGTTTGCCTGTAATTGGCGTGCCAGTAGCCAGTCGTCATTTGAAAGGAATGGATAGCCTATTGTCTATAGTTCAAATGCCGAAGGGAGTTCCTGTTGCTGCGGTAGCAATCGATAATGCCGTTAATGCTGGTATTCTTGCAGCTAAAATAATTGGGGCTTTTGATGAGCAGGTTTCCATAAAAATGGAGAGGTTTATGGAAACTCAGGCTGAAGAATCTGTCAAGAAGAATGAAAATCTGAAATAGGAATTCAGAGAGATATTTTCCGAATTCCTATTTGCAAAGTTCAGTCAAACTTATCCTTCAAATCCAGCTTTTCTGTGAGAACCATCACAATATGGCTTCTTAGCACTAGCTCCACATCTGCAAAATGCAGTGGTTTTATCTTTTGTTTCGGTAGTTCCGTCGCTGTGAGTAATGTGTAACTTTCCATAAACCAAAACCGGTCCATTCTTCATTACTTCAACTGTAGTTTCGTTTTCCTGAGTCGTGTTTTCTGATGACATAACTTTTCCTGTTTGTTTTAGTTTTCAGTGTAGATTTCTATGAGATTTCCGTCTGGATCCATAATAAAAAGAAAACGACTGTTCTTACGATTTGCAGGCCCGCTGATGATTGTCACTTCTTTCTCTCTGAAGTAGGCTGCCAATTCATCAATTTTTTCGGCTTCGCGCACTACGAATCCAAAATGGTCTACCCTATAATCCTTAGCTGATCGATCATATTCTGTTTCAGCTTCCACTATTACTAGGGTATCAGAACCGATTCTGTACACGGTCATCCCTTTACCCATTCGTTTTTCAACATCAAATCCAAGAATATCAGAGTAGAATTCTTCAGAACGAGCAATATTGTTAACTCGTAAAGTAATTTGATTTATTCCTGTCGCTAAAAGTTTGTTCATCTATTGTAGTGCTTTATCTTTGAGGAGTTTTTGATTATTGATTTCCTAACGCATTAGAATTGAAAATCATTTACATCATGACTTTCAATATATTAGCGTGTTTTCAAAATTACTACACAAAGTACACCTAACTTCCTCCTTTTCTTAACAAAGCAGCATTTTGTCAACTCTATTTATAGTCGGAACTCCTATTGGTAATCTTAATGATTTTAGCCTCAGAGCTGTTGAGGTTTTGAAAGCCGTTTCTCTGATTGCCTGCGAAGACACTCGAACTTCAGGGGTTTTGTTAAAAGAATTTGGTATAGAAACTCAGAAGATTTCTTTCCATCAACATAATGAGCATCAGAAGGTTGGTCATGTAATTTCGCTTTTAGAAGCTGGTCAGGATGTGGCGATTATTTCAGATGCAGGACTGCCCGGAATCTCCGACCCGGGTTTTTTAGCTGCCAGAGAAGCTCATCTTAATGGATTTACTGTTTCGTGTATTCCGGGCCCATCAGCACCACTTACGGCATTGGTAGCCAGTGGCTTACCGTGCGACAAATTTGTTTATGAAGGATTTCTGCCTGCAAAAAAAGGCCGAAAAACGCGACTAGAGTTTCTGTCGGAAGAAGACAGAACCATCGTACTGCTTGAAAGTACTCATCGCATTGGTCGCCTGTTAAAAGAAATCAATACCTACTTTGGCAGCAATAGACTTATCGCCGTTTGCCGCGAATTAACCAAATATTACGAAGAGGTCAGTCGTGGGACAGCGGCCGAGGTGTTAGCAGTTTTTCAACAAAGAACACAGTTTAAAGGCGAAATCGTCGTAGTGATTAGCGGAAAAGATTATAAAGAATCAGAAAGTA
>SKIC01000092.1 GCA_007116685.1 Balneolales bacterium | reverse complement strand
GTATATTTAGCTTTCTGCTTTTGCTCAAGCTGTATTGCATATTCCGATTTCTTTTGAAATCTTGAACGTCCATGCTGACCCGGACCGTAGGGTTTACGCTCGAGAGCCTTACTAAAACCAAAAATTGGTTCTTTAAAACGACGTGCCCGCTTTTGCTTAGGTCCTGTGTATCTTGCCATTATTTAGTGATCTTTAAATTAAACTCTTCTTCTTTTTGGTGGTCGGCATCCGTTATGTGGTATAGGAGTAGTATCTTTAATAATACCAATATCAATACCAGATGTAGCGATTGCACGGATTGCAGCTTCTCTACCTGAGCCAGGTCCTTTTACAAAGACATTTACTTTGCGAAGCCCCATATCATGGGCTGTTTTAGCTGCAGTTTGGGCACTCATTTGAGCGGCATAAGGAGTGTTCTTTCTAGAACCTTTAAATCCTTCTTTTCCCGCAGATGACCACGATAAAACATTTCCGTCTGAATCAGTAATGGTAACAATAACATTATTGAATGTAGCTTTAACGAAAGCCATACCATTAGGGTCGGATACCTGCTTTTTCTTTTTTCTGGCTACACTAGAAGCCTTTGTTTGTTTCTTTGCCATGTTATAACTCTAATTAACTCTATTTACGTGGTGCTTTTTTCTTACCTGCAATGGCCTTACGCTTACCTTTTCTGGTTCTAGCGTTAGTCTTTGTTCTTTGGCCACGTACAGGCAGGCCTTTTCTGTGTCGCAATCCACGAAAACAACCTATGTCCATCAATCTTTTTATGTTTGAGTTGACTTCTGAACGAAGTGCACCCTCAACTTTGAATTGATCTTCAATCGTTTTACGGATTTTGTTGACTTGATCGTCAGTCCAATCTTCGATTTTTGTATCGTAACTTACACCTGCGATGTCAAGTATCTTACGCGCTGCTGTAGGTCCGATGCCGAAGATATAGGTAAGGCCTATCTCGCCACGTTTTTCTTTAGGTAAATCTATACCGGATATTCGAGCCATATTGAATCTAAAATTTTATCCTTGTCGTTGTTTGTGACGAGGGTTTTTCTTGTTAATGACGAAAAGACGCCCTTTACGACGAACTATTTTATCACCGGAGCCTCTTTTTCGTACGGAAGCTTTTGTTTTCATTGTCTTGTATTATTTGTATCGGTAAGTAATTCTGCCTTTGGAGAGATCATAAGGAGACATCTCAACTGTGACTTTATCACCGGGTAATATTTTAATGTAGTACATTCTCATTTTGCCGGAAACATGCGCTAATAGTTCGTGTCCGTTTTCTAATTCAACACGAAATTGCGCATTAGGCAAAGCTTCTAATATTACACCGTCTTGTTTAATGGGCTCTTGTTTAGCCATTTGTCGCTAAGTTGTAGATTCCAATTTTGGTTATCTCCTCAATATACTCAAAAGTACTCAGAATTTCAGCTTCTCCGTCTCTCACAACTATGTCGTGTTCGTAATGTGCTGAAAAACTGCCATCGGCTGTAACAATTGTCCAACCGTCTTTGAGCGTTTTCACTTTCCATGTACCCAAATTAATCATTGGTTCTATGGCCAGTGTCATTCCTGATCTTAGTCGCTCTCCTCTACCTCTTTTCCCAAAATTCGGAATAGAAGGGTTTTCATGAAGAGAACGCCCCAGCCCGTGACCAACTAAATCTCTTACAACTCCATATCCCTCAGCTTCACAAACTGACTGCACTGCGTAAGAGATATCACCGATTTTGTTGCCGTGAACTGCTTGTCCTATCCCTGCGTACAGAGATTCCATAGTTGTTCGGAGAAGTTTCGTAACTTCATCGGATACTTCACCTACTATAAATGTATAGGCTGAATCTCCGAAATACCCTTTTTTGTTAACACCACAATCTATAGAGACAATGTCTCCTTCTTGTAACTGATAATTGCCGGGAATTCCATGAACAACTGCTTCATTAACTGAAATACAAAGCGTGCCTGGAAACGGATTGGATTTATGTCCGTATCCTTTGAATGCAGCTATTGCATCATTTTTTTTTATGTATTCCTCAGCGATTTGATCAAGCTTTTGTGTAGTTACACCTGGTTCAATATGTTTGGCTACTTCGGCCAATGTTCTTGACACCAACTGCGCACTTTCACGCATCAAAGCTATTTCGTTTTCGCTCTTGAGGTATATCATTACATTCTTCGTCTTCCACGAATACGACCGGACTTCATAAATCCATCATAGTGGCGCATCAATAGGTGACTTTCAACTTGTTGTAATGTATCTAATGCAACACCAACGATAATCAAAAGGCTAGTACCACCGTAGAACATTGCAAATCCCGGAGTAACTCCGAAGTTTGCAGCGAAAGCCGGTAAAATGGCCACGAATGAAAGGAAAATAGAACCCGGTAGGGTAATTCGTGTTAGAATATTATCTATAAACTCGACTGTTTGCTTTCCAGGTCTTACCCCCGGAATAAATCCACCTTGCCGCTTCATTGTATCAGCCATTTCTTTTGGGTTGATTACAATGGCAGTATAAAAGAAGGTGAAAAACATACAGATGAAGAAGAAAACAATAGAATATGTTACTCCTGTAAAATCTGCTGACCATGCGGTCATCAATTGCACAGTTTCATTACCTGGGAAGAATGTACCAATTGTGCTTGGAATGAACATAATTGACTGGGCAAAGATAATTGGCATTACACCGGCGGCATTTACCCTGAGTGGTAAATACTGAGTGGTTCCACCATATACCTTACGTCCAACTACACGCTTAGCGTATTGAACCGGAATTCTTCGCTGACCTTGAGTCAAGAGAACCACGGCAGCAATAACAAGAATCAAGACACCAATTTCGAATAGTACGATGATAGCGTTGTTCTTGGTTTGCCACTCGTTCAATAAACTTGTTGGCAATGCAGCAATAATACCAATCATAATAAGAAGTGAAATACCATTACCAATTCCTCTTTCGGTAATTCTTTCACCAAGCCACATTACGAATACAGTACCCGATGTTAGTACAATCATTGCAGTAATAATGAATGCAGTGTTACTAACTACAATCGCATCCGGCGATGTTGCCATCAAATTTATAGCAAAACCAATAGATTGAACGAGAGTAATCAGTACAGTACCATATCTGGTCAACTGGTTAATTTTCCTTCTTCCCTCTTCACCTTCACGTTGAAGTTTCTGGAAGTAAGGAACTACAGCACCCATTAACTGAATAATAATTGCTGCAGTAATGTAAGGCATAATTCCCAGAGCGAATACACCTGCTCTTGCAAATGCACCCCCTACGAATAAATCAAACAATCCAAGTAAATCCGTTGCCGGTCCAGTTGTTTGTGAGAGCATTGAGGCATCTACACCAGGCATGGTAATAAATGTACCTAGCCTGTAGATCAAAAGGATACCTAAGGTATAGAATATCCTTTTTCTTAGATCCTCAATTTTAAATATGTTTTGAAAGTTTTCTATTAAACTCATTCGCCTTTGGGTATAACCGTTATGCGATTACTGTTGTTGTTCCACCTGCTTTTTCAATCTTCTCAGCTGCTGATTTTGTAAATGCATCAGCTTCAATTGAAATTTTTTGCTCAAATTCACCACGACCTAGAATTTTAACCAAATCGTTTTTGTGAATGAGTCCGCAGTTAATGAGGTCTTGCTTAGTTATTGAATCAGTAAGCTTTTCTCTTTGGATGAAATCGGTAATCACATCCAGGTTTATTCCAGCGTATTCCTTACGGAACGGATTTTTGAATCCAAATTTAGGGATACGGCGTTGAAGAGGCATTTGTCCACCTTCAAAACCAGCTTTGATGCTACCACCGCTATTGGATTTCTGTCCTTTATGGCCACGACCCGATTGCTGACCTAAGCCAGAACCTTCACCTCGACCAACACGTTTTCTTGTTTGTCGATTTGGAGCCGGAGCTTTTAGATTTTCTAATTTCATCGTATCAGGTTATTAATCGTTAAAATTCTATTCTCTATTAGCCTTCAAAGACTTTTTTCAGAGATACGCCTCTTCTTTGAGCAACCTCTGAAGGGTCTTCCAACTGACGTAAAGCATCCATTGTTGCTTTTACCATGTTGTGCGGGTTAGATGAACCCATGGATTTAGAGAGAATATTCTGGATACCAGCATTTTCCAGTACAGCTTTAACAGCTCCACCAGCGATAACTCCCGTACCTTCTGATGCAGGGCGTAATAATACACGTCCAGCACCACATTTCCCGATTACCGGATGAGGAATAGTTCCTCCCTTAGCAACAGGTACTCTGATCAGGTTTTTCTTTGCATCGTCGATACCTTTTTGAATAGCATCTGATACTTCGTTGGCTTTACCCATTCCGTTACCAACAACGCCATCTTTGTTACCAACAACAACAATAGAATTGAAACTAAATCGACGTCCGCCTTTAACAACCTTTGCTACGCGGTTAATATGTACCAGTCTTTCTTCAAGATTGAGTTCGCTGGCTTTCAGGTTATATCTTTTTC
Source organism: Balneolales bacterium (assembly GCA_007116685.1). Taxonomy (GTDB): domain Bacteria; phylum Bacteroidota; class Rhodothermia; order Balneolales; family Natronogracilivirgulaceae; genus SKIC01. The sequence continues at coordinate 8,142 of SKIC01000092.1, read as the reverse complement.
TTCTAATTTTTGGCATAGTAGATTGTTTTTAAAACTTAAGTCCGCCTTCTCTGGCACCGATTGCCAAAGCTTTGATTTTACCATGATATTTGTAACCGCCACGATCAAAAGTTACAGTGTCGATACCAGCTTCTTTAGCTTTAGCTGCGATAGCCTTACCAACTACTTCTGCTCTTTCGATTGGTTGTTTGCCTTCAATATCTGAGGCTACTTCTTTGTTCAATGTAGATACAGCGCACAAGGTATTACCTTTGTTATCATCAATTATTTGCGCGTAAATATGCTTCGAACTTTTGAAAACATTAAGGCGTGGCCTTTCAGCAGTACCAAAAACCTTCGCGCGAACCCTGCGATGTATTCGATTTCTTCTTCGTGTTTTAGAATTCTTAACCATCTTATAAAACTTTCTTTATTAGCGTCCGGCAGATTTACCTGCTTTTTTACGAACCTGTTCATTTAGATATCGCACTCCTTTACCTTTGTAAGGTTCAGGCTTGCGGAGAGATCTGATTTTAGCAGCCACTTGGCCAACTAATTCTTTATCAATACCAGATACTGAAATTCTTGGATTCTTAGAAGATTTGGTATCTACTTCCAAAGTAATTCCATCCGGAGGGATAAAATAAAATGGGTGAGAATAACCGAGCGATAATTCTAAGACATTTCCATTAACACTTGCTCTGTATCCAACCCCGATGATCTCAAGAGTCTTTGTATAGCCTTCGCTAACACCGATTACACAGTTGTTAATTAATGATCTGTATAATCCGTGAAGAGCTTTAACATTTTTTTCTTCTGAAGATCTAGTTAGAACAATATCATTCTCAACTTGTTCGACTTTAATGCTAGGGTCCACAGTTACGGATAATACCCCTTTGGCCCCTTTCACAGTGACTACGTTATCTGCTCCAAGTGTGCATTCAACACCTTTAGCTATAGGAACAGGTAGTTTACCAATACGTGACATAATTTCTATTCTCTTTTAGTAAATGTGACAAAGGACTTCCCCACCAACACCAAGTTTACGCGCTTCCTTATCGGTCATAACGCCTTTTGATGTAGTAAGAATGGCAATTCCCAACCCGTTTTTTACACGAGGGATACCTTCAGAAGAAACATATTTTCTGAGGCCAGGTTTAGATACACGCGTTAAGGTTCTGATGACGGGTTTGCCGTAGTGATCATACTTCAAAAACAAACGAAGTAGTCCCTGCTTACCATCATCGATATCCAAATAACGCTGAATATATCCTTTATCAAGCAATATTTTGGTCATAGCACGCTTCAACTTAGAAGCCGGGATGTCCACTCTTCTGTGGCCAGCCTGCTGTGCGTTTCTGACACGTGCTAAGAAATCAGCTATAGGATCAGACATGATTATTAATTATTGAGTTATTATTACCAGCTGGCTTTTTTTATGCCAGGAATTTTTCCATCAAGTGCAAGTTCACGTAATTTTATACGTGATACACCAAATCTACTAACGTATCCACGAGAACGTCCTGTAATAGAACATCTGTTTCTAACACGAGTAGGGCTTGCATCTCTAGGGAGTTTTTGTAAGCCTTCGTAATCTCCGGCTTCTTTAAGTTCTTTACGCTTTTCAGCAAATTTCTCTACTGTTCTTTTGCGCTTTTCGTTTCTTGCTATCCAAGATTTTTTTGCCATGGTTCTGTATTAGTTTCGTTTTCTGAATGGCATACCGAAGTGCTTAAGCAAAGCATAAGCTTGCTCATCATTTTCAGCAGTGGTCACAAAAGTGATATCCATACCGTGGATTCTATCAACTTTATCAGTATCAATCTCAGGGAAAATCACATGCTCTTTGATACCAACGGTATAATTACCCCTGCCATCAAAACCTTTATCAGGAATACCTTGAAAGTCACGTGTTCTTGGCAATGCCAAGTTGATGAAACGATCAAGAAATTCGTACATAATAGTACCGCGTAAAGTTACTTTACACCCGATAGGCATGCCTTCTCTAAGCTTAAAGTTAGAGATAGCTTTTCTAGCCTTGGTGAGAACCGGACGCTGACCTGTAATTGCAGCAATATTTTCTGCAATGTTATCTAAAGACTTACGATCTGATACCGCTTCACCAACACCAACGTTGATTGCGATTTTTGTAAGCTTTGGTGCCGCCATCAAATTCTCTATGCTAAACTCTTTCATGAGCTTAGGACGGACATCTTTTTTGTAATCAGTATATAATCTTGCTTCTGCCATGTTGTGTCAGTGTTATTTATCCAATGTTTCGCCACTAACCTTTGCAACCCGCACCCATCGATTTTTACCACTCTCAGTGATTAGCTTACGGCCAATACGAGTAGCTTCATCTGATACGGGATCAACTGGAAGTACATTGGAAATGTGTATGGGCATCTCTTTTTCCAAACGTCCACCTTGTGGATAATCCTGAGATGGTTTTTGGTGTTTGATTCTAATATTAACGCCTTCTACAAGTACTCTTTCTTTAGCAGGGAATACCATGAGGACTTTACCTCTTTTTCCCTTGTCATTACCGGAGATAACTTCAACGATATCTCCTTTGCGTACATGTAGTTTTGGTTGTTTATTATACTTTCTGGGCATGATAATCTCTGTTAGAGTACTTCTGGTGCGAGCGAAATAATTCGCATGAAATTCTTTTCACGAAGTTCACGAGCTATTGGTCCAAAGATACGAGTACCTACTGGTTCTTGATCTTTATTTATAACAACAGCTGCATTTTCGTCAAATCGTATGTAACTACCGTCTTTACGTCTGTATTCTTTAGCTGTTCTTACCAAAACTGCGCGAACTACATCACCTTTTTTTACATTACCGCCCGGTATTGCGGATTTAACAGAACAGACGATGAGATCACCAACTCCTGCATATCTTCGTTTTGAGTCTCCCAAAACTTTGATACACATAACTTTTTTGGCTCCGCTGTTGTCTGCTACGTTTAGTATGGATTGTGTTTGTATCATGGTATGTATTTTCTAAGCTGTTCTATTTAGCTCGTTCAATAACTTCAACAAGTCTCCAACGCTTTGTCTTGGAGAGAGGTCTGGTTTCCATGATTCTCACAAGGTCACCATTATTAGTATTATTTTCTTCATCATGAACCATGTACTTTTTGGTTTTCGTGATGAACTTCCCATAAATGGGGTGTTTAATTTGTCTATCAACAGCAACTGTAATGGACTTATCCATACTGTTGCTCACAACGACGCCAATTCGTTGCTTCCTTGATTTACGAGCTGATATTTGACTCATAATGAATTTCCTCACCTTAAGATGCTTGCTCAGTAGAGTTGAGCTCATTAATAACTGTGTACAATCTTGCCAGTTCTCTTCTCTGCTTTTTTATTTCAGCAGGGTTTTCAATCTGACCGGCAACTGCACGGTTGAAATACAATTTTTGTAGTACCTCTTTCGTGTCTTTAACCCGTGCTTCCAGTTCCTCCATAGAAAGGTCGCGTAATTCGTGTGCTTTCATTACTTCTTACCTCCTGAAGTTTCCTGGAAATCTCTTCGTACAATAAATTTTGTCTTGATTGGCAATTTGTGTTGCGCAAGACGAAGTGCTTCCTGGGCTAAATGCTTAGGTACACCTGCAATTTCGAACAAGATTCTTCCTGGATGAACTACTGCAACAAAATGATCAAGGGTACCTTTACCGCTTCCCATTCTTGTTTCGGCAGCTTTTTTCGTAATTGGCTTATCCGGGAAAATGCGAATCCATGTTTGACCATCTCTTTGCAACCTTCTGGCAATAGCCACACGACATGCCTCAATCTGGCGGGCTGTGATAAACTTTGGCTCCAATGCTTTTAAGCCAAAGTCACCAAAGGCGAGTTGGTGTCCACGGGATGAATTTCCTTTAATGGCACCACGATGGACTCTACGTCGCTTAATTCTCTTTGGTTCTAACATAATGTTATAAAGTGTGAGTGTTAACTATTCAGCTTATTTTCTTTTTCTCTCACCACGAGGACGTCTACTGCGTCTTTTCTGTTGTGGTGCATTGTCTGTACGAGCGGTTCTGGCTGCTGGTGTTAAATCAACATCACCAATAACTTCGCCTTTAAAAATCCATACTGTTACTCCAATACTACCGTAGATAGTTTGTGCAGTAAAGTTAGCGTAATCAATATCAGCTCTGAGTGTATGCAGTGGGATTCTTCCCTCTTTATATTGTTCAGTTCTAGCCATTTCAGCGCCACCCAATCTACCGGAGCAACGAATTTTAATTCCTTTAGCACCCATTCTGATTGCAGATGCAATAGCAGTTTTCATTGCACGACGAAAAGAAACTCTTCCTTCCAACTGTTGAGCAATGTTTTGTGCTACTAAGCTGGCATCAACTTCAGGACGCTTGATTTCACTAATATTGATTTGAACATCTTTATTAGTGATTTTTTTCAACTCCTCACGAAGCATTTCTACTTGTTCGCCACCTTTACCGATAATTACACCAGGACGACTGGTTAATAAAGTAATCAGTACTCTTTTAGGTGTACGTTCAATTATGATTCTGGAGAGGCCGCCGTTTTGAAGACGAGCATTCAAATACTCACGAAGCTTTGTGTCTTCGCTCAGGTTTGCAGCAACATTATCTTCAGAATACCAGTTAGAATCCCAGCCTCTGATGATGCCTAAACGTAAACCAATAGGATTGACTTTTTGACCCAAAACTTATTCCTCTTCTTTAATTACTTCGTTATCATTTTTTTCAACAACAACATTGATGTGGCTTGATCTTTTACGAATTGGGTGCGCACGGCCCTGAGGAGCAGGTTGGATACGCTTCATCGTAACACCTTCATCAACAAATATTGTCTTAATTCTTAGATCTTCATCTTCAATAACTTCTTCATCGAATTTATCGCGAAGATTGGCTGCAGCAGATTTAATAACTTTAGCTACATCTGTTGCTGCACCTTTGTTAGTAAAAGCCAAAGTTGATAAGGCTTTTGCTACATTCATTCCTCTTACGAGATCCGCTACCATTCTAACCTTACGTGGTGATCTTCTTAAATGGCGTTGCACGGCTCGTGCTTCATATACAAGAGTTTCCATTCTATACAATCTCCTTATTTAGCTTTCTTTATTGGGTGTGAACGGAAAGTACGCGAAGGAGAAAACTCGCCAAGTTTATGACCAACCATATTCTCAGTAATATATACCGGAATAAATTGTTTGCCATTATGTACAGCAAGTGTAAGTCCAATGAAATCCGGAGTAATCATAGAACTGCGAGACCAGGTTTTAATAACCTTTTTAGATTGCTGCTCATTGGCTTGGTCAATCTTCTTTTGCAGTTTGTAATGAATAAACGGCCCTTTTTTTAGTGATCTAGGCATAATTAAACTTATTTTTGTTTTCTACGACGTACAATAAACTTGGACGATGGTTTCTTAGGATTTCTTGTTTTCAAGCCCTTAGCTTTCTGTCCCCATGGTGAACGAGGATGGCCACCAGAAGCTTTACCTTCACCACCACCCATTGGGTGATCAACCGGGTTCATTACTGTACCTCTGGTTGTTGGGCGGATACCTCTCCATCTGTTACGACCGGCTTTACCGATAGTAACGTTGAAGTGATCGATATTACTGGTAACTCCAACAGTTGCTCTACAATGGCCAAGTACCATTCTTACTTCACCGGAAGGTAACTTTAACGTTACATATTTTTCAGTTTTAGCAACTAATTGAGCACTTGAACCTGCACTTCTAACGATTTGTCCACCTCTGCCTGGTTTCAATTCAACATTGTGAACTGTAGTACCAAGAGGCATATTCATTAATGGCATAGCATTTCCTGTATCAGGAGCAACTTTCTCACCACTAATAATTACATCACCAACAGAGAGTTTATCTGGTGCAATTATGTATCGCTTTTCGCCATCGGCATAAGAAAGCAATGCAATACGTGCTGTTCTGTTAGGATCATATTCGATGGTTTTAACCGTAGCAGGTATCTCATCTTTATTTCTTTTGAAATCTATGATACGATACTTACGTTTGTGTCCTCCACCTTTGTGGCGAACAGTCATCTTCCCTCTATGGTTACGACCACCTTTTTTATGAAGTGGTGCCAACAATGATTTTTCCGGGGTATCAGTGGTTACATCACTGAATACCGGAGCTATTCTGTGGCGAGTACCAGGAGTATTAGGTTTTAATTTTCTTGTAGCCATCAGATGTTACTTAAATTTCGCTGAAAAAGTCTATTTCCTGTCCTTCTTTTACAGAAACTATCGCCTTTTTTGTAGCAGGAGTTCTGCCGGCTAGATATCCACTTTTGGTATAACGGCCCTTAGGCTTACCTGGATTAATCATAGTTCTGACACTTGTTACTGTAACTTCAGGATAAAGTGCTTCGAGTTCAGCTTTGATTTCCGTTTTAGTAGCTTTTTTGTCAACCTCAAATGCATATTGATTTAAAGTTTCCTGGAGGCGAGTAAGCTTCTCTGTGATTAAAGGCTTTTTAATTACTCTTTTCATGCGTTAGCCTCCGCTTTTTTTCTGTTCAAGGTATTCTCAAGAACTTCAATGGCTGTATTCTGAATCAATACAACATCAGAATTGAGGATTTCGTAAGTAGAAGGTTTGTTTGCTTCTAATACGTTTACCTTTGGCACATTGCGTGATGAGAGATAAACATTCATATCTGTAGAAGCAGTGAGTAAAAGTACTTTCTTACCATCAAGCTTTAGTGAAGATATCAAAGATTTCATATTTGCTGTTTTTGGTGATTCCCATGTGAAATCTTCTACAACTACTATTGCTTTGTCCTTTGCTTTGTATGTTAAAGCTGACTTTCTGGCTAGACTTTTTGCTTTTTTGTTAATCCGTACAGAATATTTTCTAGGCTGAGGTCCGAATACTGTACCACCACCACGAAGGAGCGGAGAACGGATAGTGCCTCTTCTTGCCATACCTGTTCCTTTTTGACGATAAGCCTTACGGCCACCACCACGGATTTCACTTCTACCTTTAGTTTTTGCAGTTCCCTGGCGCTGATTTGCCAAGTATGAACGGACATCTTCGTAGATAACCACATCATTAGGCTCAATGGCAAAGATGTCATCGCTCAATGTGGCTTTCTTGCCACTATCGGAACCGTCGGTTTTTAAAATTGAAAGTTTCATTACAATCTTTTGCTATTGATCAAATATTGTGGATTTCCAGGAGTCTCTTCTTAGGTCCGGGTACGGAGCCTTTAACAAGAAGTAGATTTGATTCTGGTAATACGCGAACAACCTGAAGACCTTTCATCTTCACTCTGCTGTTACCGGTTCTTCCGCCCATTCTCATTCCTTTGAATACACGAGATGGATCAGAACCCATTCCAATTGCTCCAGGGGCTCTTTCTCTGTTGTGCTGACCGTGAGTTCTGTCACCAACACCACTGAATCCATGACGTTTTACAACGCCTTGAAAACCTTTACCCTTGGAGGTTCCAACGATTTCCACGATGGTATTTTCTTGAAAAATGTCTTCAACTCGCAGAACATCACCTAATTTTACCTCAGGAAATGTGCCTTTAAACTCGCGTACATATTTCTTTGCTTGGGTATTTGCTTTTGCAAAGTGGCCACGAAGAGCTTTTGAAGTATTTTTTTCTTTTTTGTCTTCAACAGAGACCTGTATTGAATCGTAACCGTCGTTGTCACCAGTTTTAACCTGGGTAACAACGTTAGGTTGTACTTCAATAACCGTTACAGGTATGTTGGCACCATTATCATCATAGATACTGGTCATTCCGATTTTTTTTCCTAATAATCCACTCATTGGTGTTTTACGTTATTAAAGGATTAAACTTTAATCTCGACATCGACCCCGGAAGGAAGCTCTAATTTCATCAGAGCATCAACGGTTTGGGAACCGGTAGATAAAATGTCGATCAGTCTTTTGTGCGCGCGGGATTCGAATTGCTCACGGGATTTCTTATCCACAAATACTGATTTATTTACTGTGTAAATAGTTTTATCAGTAGGTAATGGAATAGGTCCAGAAACAACAGCACCGGTTGACTTGACTGTTTTAATGATTTTTTCAGCTGATTTGTCGATCAACATGTGATCGTACGACTTCAACTTGATTCTTATTTTTTGTTGCGTAGCCACGTAATTACTAATCTTTAGTC
>SKIC01000204.1 GCA_007116685.1 Balneolales bacterium | reverse complement strand
GGATGTTTTTGAAATGGTTCAATCAGGTGGAATCACCTACAGTCCTTATGGGGAGAATAGAGGAAGTGCGGCTACCTGGTTAATGGCTAAAAATGGTTCTTATATCAGCGTAAGCGCTACAGGAACTACCGAATTAGAATTTGCTGATATGAGCATCTTCCACCGCAGCGATTGGTCTGTAGCAAACCGAGATCAAGAAACGCCATTGGTTGTTATAGATGCCCGAGAGGGATACGAAACGGTAGAAACAGAGTTCCGACGACACGCCGCTTCTGTGACCAGAGCCAGAGTTCACGTAGTTCCCTCCCGATATCGATTTGATTTCACGACAGGCGAGCAAGTAGTGTCTGCCCCATCGCATGATTCAAACGAATATGATTTACCTTCTGAAATTTCAGTTTTGGAAGCCTATCCCAATCCATTTAATCCAAGCACGAATATTTCATTCGCTGTACCGGAAAGCGGACAAATAACTATACAAATTTTTGATGTTACCGGAAGAGTGGTGCAAACACAATCCGTTTTTGCAAATGCCGGTATGCAAAATCACACATTGAATATGGCGAATCAGGCAAGTGGCGTTTATCTTGTGCGAGTAAGTCAAGGCTCATATCATGCACAAATGCTAATCACTTTACTGAAATAGAATGGAAGTTTACCAGCAGGAAATAACACTCAAAGCCCGTAATCGCGGCTATCATATTGTAACCGAAGAAATAGAATCTCAATTAACTTCCTTAAGGAAATTTTCCTCCGGTATTGCACACGTACATATTTTACATACCAGTGCCGGTTTGGCTTTAAATGAAAATGCAGATCCTGATGTACGCCATGATTTCCGCACTTTTTTCGACAGATTGGTCCCTGAGGACACCTCCCTGTACCGCCACACTTTGGAAGGTCCGGATGATATGACCTCCCATATTAAATCTTCCATTTTAGGGAGTTCTCTCACTGTTCCGGTATCAAACGGAAGATTTAGATTGGGTACCTGGCAGGGAATCTATCTCTGCGAACACCGCAACCACGGAGGCCCACGACGCTTAGTAGTTACGGTTTTGGGGAGTTCCTGAGTCTAATTTGAACTTTTAAATTAGATCGTTGACATATAAATAATCCAATAGACTAAAATCTCACTGGATTACCCCTGTTTCAATTAGCCCAGCATTCCCGCTAATTCCTCTTTAACCGCAGTAAGTGCATCTGGTAGCGCCTCAGGGTTTCTACCGCCGGCTGTTGCGAGGTTTGGCTGCCCTCCGCCTCCACCACCAACTTTGCGTGCTAACGCGCCAACTAAAGCTCCGGCTTTGATTCCTTTGGCTATCAAATCATCGGTTACGGCTGCCATTAGATAGACTTTGTTATTGTCGGTGTCTTTTGCTCCAAGCACAATCACGGTTTCCTTGGATAATTTATTTAATGCTTCGTAGCCTAGATTTTTGAGAGTTCCCATGTCGGCGCCATCAATCTCGCCTGTTACAATTTGAAGTCCTAAATCTGTTTTTTCAGCGTTATTGAGTAAATCAGCAAATTTTTGCCCGGCTTGTGCTTGTTTGAGTTCATCAAGTTGTTTCTCCAGTGATTTTCGCTGAGCAAGCAGTTTCTCAATATCAGCAGCTATATCATCACTCTGTCCTATGGAAGACGAAATGCGTTGTAAGAGTGCTTTTTCATCACGGAGTAAATTATCGACTGATTTTCCAACTACTGCTTCAATTCGGCGTACGCCGGCGGCAACGGAACTTTCGCCCAAAAAGCGGAAATAGCCAATCTCGCCAGTGGCATTTACATGCGTACCACCACACAATTCTATCGAATACTTTGGGTCAAACGTAATCATACGGACAAACTCACCGTATTTTTCACCAAAAAGCATTAATGCTCCGCGCTCTTTTGCTTCATCAATAGGGATATTTCTCTCCTCGCCAAGCGGAATATTTTCCTGAATTTTTTCATTTACCAGTGCCTCAATCTCATTCATTGCCGATTGCGGAATTGCCTCATAATGAGAAAAATCAAAACGCATACGGTCCGGCTCTACCAATGAGCCTTTTTGTGCTACATGATCGCCCAAAACTTGTCTGAGTGCTGAGTGCGTGAGATGAGTTACACTGTGATGTTTCTGGATTTCACTTCTGCGTAATTCATCTACTTTGGCTGTCCAAAAGCCCTCTTTTTGCTCAGGTAATTTATCCACATAATGGATGAATCTGCCGTCACGTTTTTGCACATCGAGAACTTTAAGTTCTTCTTCTCCATTTGTAAGAGTACCTGTATCGGCGATTTGGCCACCGCTTTCTGCATAAAATGGAGTGGTATCCAAAATTATCGCATTTTTCTTTTTTTCCTGGCGGAAAGCAGTGATTCGTGTTTCAGCCTGAAGGTAATCGTATCCCACAAACTGAGATTCATCTGAGGGAACAAGAATAGACCATTGATCTAAATCACCTTGATCGGTACCAAATTTGCCGGCAGCACGTGCTCTGTCTTTTTGCTCCTGCATTAGTTTCTCAAAGGAAACGGTATCCACACTCATACCACGCTCTCGGGCCATCAACTCTGTCAAATCGATAGGGAATCCGTAGGTATCGTGCAATTTGAAGGCATCTTCACCCTTGATTGTTTTTTTACCTTCTGCCATCTCATTAAACAGGGAAATTCCCTGTCCAAGTGTGTTTAAGAAGGATTTTTCTTCAGCCTCGATAACTTTTTCAACGTAGGCTTTTTGAGCTGCAAGTTCAGGAAAAACGTCTTTGAATTGTGTAGCAAGAGTTTCTACCAAATCATACATAAATGGCTTTTTCAATCCAAGGCTATCCCAACCGTAACGCACGGCACGACGCAAGATTCTGCGAATTACGTATCCACGACCATCATTGCCTGGTGAAGCACCATCAGAAATGGAAAAACTCACGGCACGAATATGATCGGCTATTACCCGCATCGCGATGTCTTTTTTCTCGTCTTTACCGTACTGCTGACCAGCCAATTCACCGATTTTGGTTAGTAAAGGAGTAAACACATCGGAGTCGTAATTTGATGTCTTTCCCTGCAAAACCGCCGAGACACGTTCAAATCCCATACCAGTATCCACGTGCTGAGCAGGCAAACTGTGTAAACTTCCGTCTGATTTTCTGTTGAATTGAATAAATACCAAATTCCAGATCTCAATAACGCGTGGGTCGTCTTTATTTACCAGTGTTGCTCCATCAACTTTTGCTCTCTCTTCGTCAGAGCGCATGTCAACATGAATCTCTGAACATGGCCCGCATGGTCCGGTTTCGCCCATTTCCCAGAAATTATCTTTTTTGCCGAATTTCAATATATGATCGAGGGCAATAGACGTTTCTGATTTCCAAAGTTCTATGGCTTCGTCATCAACCGGCAAACCATCTTCGGGATCACCACCAAAAACTGTAGCATACATTCTATCGGGCTCCAGACCCCAGCGGTCAACCAATAGTTCCCAGGCCCAGGCAATAGCTTCTTTTTTG
>SKIC01000016.1 GCA_007116685.1 Balneolales bacterium | reverse complement strand
GTCAAAATCGTCTTGGGATTCACTTTGAGGAATTCCAGATTTTGAAAATTCGCACCATTTACGATGGCGAAAAAATCGATGGATTTTGTCAGTTTCTCAGGCAGTTTGGAATCGATGAACTCCCTCAACTAATTCACGTTATTAAGGGCGAAATGAGTCTGGTTGGTCCGCGACCTTTACTAGCAGAATATTCAGAAACGTTAAGAAAACTTGGATTGGAGAAAAGGCAATCAGTCAAGCCGGGAATAACCGGATGGACACAAATTAAAGGCCGCAACAATTTAAGTTGGCCAGAAAAGTTTCGATGGGATTTGCACTACGTAGAGAACAAAACACTGTTAGCCGATCTTCAAATTCTGGTACTCACAATTTTGAAACTTCCATTTGCTGCATCAAATGATTTGCATGCACATTTTGAACCAAAAGCGCCGGAGGCTCAATAATGTTAATTTATGGAGCAGGTGGACATGGGAGAGTGGTTTACGATGTGATGAAACGTCTTGGACTTAATTGCGAAGGATTCTTTGACGATAGTTCGAATGCTGATTTGTATGGGCTTGAACATTATGGGGCCTATAATAAAAATCGTTATCAAAATTCTGAATTAATCATAGCACTTGGTGATAATAATCTGCGAGCAATCATTTCTGAGTGCGTATCACACAATTTTGCAACTTTGATTGACCCTTCTGCTGTGGTAGCAAATACTGCAAAAGTGGATAAGGGTACAGTGGTTTTACATAGAGCTGTAGTTCAAGCTGAAGTTCAGATTGGGAAACATGTAATTATAAATTCATCAGCAGTGGTTGATCACGATTGTAGCGTTGGTGATTTTTCTCATATAGCTCCAAATGCAACCTTATGTGGAGAGGTGACCGTAGGTAAGCATTGCTTGATAGGGGCGGGTGCGGTTGTGTTACCGGGCGCAATTGTGGAAGATCATACTATAGTGAGGGCCGGCAGTGTAGTGAGGTGAACCGGTAACTAATTGGATATTTCAGATTCAACTAGCGTATTGTATTCTCATGGATGTTTTGGGTCTCTTCATTCTTATAAAAAAGTTTCCCCACTCGTTGTATATGTTCTAGCAAATCTGAATTGTTGATTTTTTGATAGAGCGAAATATCCATTTTATAGGGTAATAGTAAGTCGTCTAACTGATTCTCCAATTTCATAAAACTACTGTAATCTAAATTACCAATAATGGTAAGGTCTATATCAGAGCCTGCTCTGTAATTCCCTTTTGCTCGTGAGCCATAGATGATTACTTGCTCAATTTGCTCATATTGATCAAACACCGAATGGATAAGAGCTATATGTTGATTTTTTAAACCAAACATCTATCTGTCTTTTAAATCCTTCATTTTCTTCTGGAAATTCAAAAATAGTATGATAAGCAATGATTTAATACGCATTATCAATCTATGATTTCTAAATACAAAAGTTATTCTTTCCCCTTAATAACTTATATCTTGGCTAAATTCTAGTACACAAAGAAAATTTGTCTATGAAAGGTATTATACTCGCAGGCGGTTCTGGTACGCGATTGCACCCTATCACGATGGCTACCAGTAAGCAGTTGGTTCCTGTTTATGATAAACCAATGATTTACTATCCGCTATCTGTGCTGATGCTATCTGGAATCACAGAAATATTAATCATTACCACCCCTTGGGACCAGGATTCCTTTAAACGCCTGCTTGGGGATGGTTCTCATTTGGGTTGTTCGTTTGAATATGCCACTCAGGAAGCACCCAATGGACTAGCGGAAGCATTCTTGATTGGAGAAAATTTTATAGGCAATGATAGTGTGGCCTTAATTCTTGGTGATAATATTTTTTATGGCGCAGGATTGGGCAGAATGCTTCAAAAAAACAAAGACCCTGAAGGCGCTGTAATTTTTGCTTACAAAGTTTCTGATCCGGCACGATATGGAGTGGTCACATTTAACTCTGATAAACAGGTCACATCTATAGAGGAAAAACCACAAAATCCTAAATCATCCTATGCGGTACCCGGCCTATATTTTTACGATAACGAAGTAATTTCTATAGCTAAAGGGATCAAACCATCTGCCCGTGGCGAATTAGAAATAACGGATATTAATAAAGTGTACCTTGCTAAAAACGCACTGAGAGTAGATATTATGGATAGAGGTACGGCATGGCTAGACACAGGAACCTTCCGATCTTTGATGAATGCCAACATGTTTGTCCAATCTATTGAAGAGCGTCAAGGGTTGAAAATAGGATGTATCGAAGAAGCTGCCTGGGAAATGGGATATATTAACACAAATCAACTAAGAGAACTGGCGGATAGGTACAAAAAAAGCGGTTACGGAGAGTATCTGTTGCGAATTTCAGAGCCTGAGTGACTTTTTTTACTATTTAGCGCCAATTTTATCAACTTTTGATTATGATATCAGCTCTATACCTATATATTTAAGTAATCCAACACATATTTATAATTTGAAAGTACATACACTGTGGAAAAATCAGTTCTCACTAACGTAAAAGATAATTTTGAATCATTTATTGACTCGTTTCGTGATACCCTAGCTAATCTCTTTAACGAAGAAAATCTTGAGCATGGCGTACACACCAATCGTGGTATCCAGGAATCCATGCTAAAAAAAATAATGAAAGAAGGGCCATTGCGTGCCTTTATACCAAAGGAATACGGCGGAAGAGGTGTGAAAATCGCTGAATGTCTGTCTGTTCTTGATGAAAGTTCTTACCAATCACTGCCTCTCTCTTTGATGATGGGAATTAATGGTGGTTTATTCTTACAACCTGTTGGTAAGTACGCCTCTGATTCAGTTAAAAAACAAGTTTTCTCTGAAATTATCGAACGTCAAAAAATGGGCGGTCTGATGATTACAGAACCTCGCTTCGGTACAGACGCCTTGCACATGCAGACTCAGTATCAGGAGAATGGTGATACTTATCACGTTAACGGTCTTAAGCATTGGGCTGGATTAACCGGTCAGGCTGACTTCTGGCTACTAACTGCGCGCCGTCAGAATGATAAAGGTCAACTTACACGCGATATTGATTTTTTTATTCACGACAACTCTAATCCTGGAGTAGAAGTGAAGGAAGTATTTCAAAACCTTGGTTTATATATGCTGCCTTATGGTCGCAATAAAATTTCAGCGCAGATTCCTAAGGATTACAAACTACAGCCTTCTACTACTGGCGTTACCATGATGCTTGATATTCTGCATAGAAGTCGTCTGCATTTTCCTGGCATGGCTATGGGATTCATTCGTAGAATTATGGATGAAGCCATGACGCACTGTAGAGAAAGAACTGTGGGCGGGAAGCCATTAATCGATTATGATCAGGTGAAAAGACGTTTATCACGAATCCAAACGGCTTTTACTACATGCTCGGCTATGTGTGCGTTCACCTCAGAAAATGCCGGAGTTGAAAATGATTTGTCAAAATCTGATTTACCGGCAAATTCCATCAAATCGGTTGTTACTGATATGATGCAAGAGG
>SKIC01000166.1 GCA_007116685.1 Balneolales bacterium | reverse complement strand
TATTTTGCCCCGGAAACAATGTATGCGAGTGACGGCTCGAGTGTGAAGGGTGCAAAAATCGGTATAACGGATTTGGCTGGCACCGAAATAAAGATGCTGGTCAAAGAATTGCATAAAGCGGGAATTGCAGTGATTCTGGACGTGGTTTATAATCACGTTTCTCAATATGATTTGAATCCGCTTAAGTTTCTGGATAAGCAATATTATTTCCGGCTAAATAACGATGGTTACTTTTTGTCACACAGCGGATGCGGCAACGATTTCAAGACGGAATCTCCTCTTGCTCGTCGCTTGATTGTTGATTCTATTCTTCATTGGATGGAGGAATACCATTTTGATGGTTTTCGTTTTGATTTAGCAAACCTGATTGACAGACAAACAATCCAAACAATCAAAACAGAAGCTGAGAAAATCAATCCTCACGTAGTTTTAATTGCTGAGCCCTGGGGTGGCGGTTACGATCCAACCGGTTTTTCCGAATTGAATTGGCCCTCCTGGAATGACCAAATCAGAAATGGCGTAAAAGGCTCTGATCCCGTTCATGATAAAGGTTTTATTTTCGGACACTGGCAATCAGAAACCAGCAGGCAAGGTTTGGAAAATTTCTTGGCTGGTTCACTGTTACCACATCCAAATGGCAGATATCACACCTCAGCGCATTCTGTAAATTACCTGGAATCTCACGATGGATACACATTGGGAGATTTCATCCGAATTGGATTAAATCCGGACTTAGCTAACAAAAGGCTCAAAAATCCAGATGAAATTATTGCTTTAAATAAAGAGGAGACCAAACTCGCGAAACTGGCTGCTCTTTATTTGTTTGCTTCCCAAGGTATCACCATGATTCACGCAGGTCAGGAATACGCCAGAGCCAAAATTATCGCCAAAACCACTGTAAAAGATCCTAATCATACCAAACTTGATCATAACAGTTATGAAAAGGATAATGAGACCAATTATCTGAATTTTAATCATATACTGGAGAACAAGAGCCTCTATTTATACTATCAGGGATTAATAGAGCTTCGAAAAATCTCACCTGCCCTGAGAAAATCTCCACCGGAAGCACTTCACTACCATTCCTTTATGGATGCTTTGCAAATCACATGCAGTATTGATGGCTCTCATGTTGGTGATCCTTACAATTATTTGATAGCATTAAATGGCAGCCAAACTGAACATCAATTGGTAAAATTGCCCAATGGCTTTTGGGAGTTAGTAGTCTCTCCTACGGTCGTAAACCTATCAAATCCTAGTGAAATAAGTGGAAATTTTAGAATTGCACCCTCTTCCGGTATGCTTTTCAGAAAGTTGCGACAGAACAAATAATTCTATTATTTAGGGCAATTTAATTTTCACACAAGACACACAGAGTGCTAAGGAGGAAATTTGTCAGATTCAAACACAGAATCCAGAGGTAGTTGGAACACAAAATTTGGGTTTATTCTAGCCGCGGCGGGTTCAGCCGTTGGACTGGGTAATATATGGGGTTTCCCAACTCAGGTTGCAGATAATGGCGGTGCGGCTTTTATACTTATATACCTGCTGTGTTGTCTGATTGTGGGTTTCCCACTCATGATTGCAGAATTCACCATCGGTAGAAATACGCAAAAAAACCCGGTTGGTGCATTTAAAAAGCTGAGTAACAACAATATTTACGCTGCTTTAATTGGTTTTTGGGGCGTTCTCTGCGGATTAATGATTTTGTCCTTTTATTTGGTTATTTCCGGATGGACATTGAGTTTTGCTCTCGAAGAGATTGTGAGTTATCTCGGCTTTAATGAATTAGCTAATACCTTGGCAGACCTTGGTAACGGGTATAAAAATGCTATTTTTACTGTGCTTTTCGGTCTGTTAACCATTGTGATTATTACCGGAGGAGTTAGCAAAGGTATAGAACGTGCCACAAAAACTCTCATGCCAATTCTCCTTGGAATTTTACTGATACTAATTATCTACATCTTCACTCTTGAAGGCAGCGGTGAGGGATTAAGGATGTATGTAACTCCTGACTTCTCTACTATAACTCCTGATTTGCTTTTATCTGCTCTTGGACAAGCATTTTTCTCTCTTTCTCTAGGAATGGGAGCACTCATCACCTATGGATCTTACCTAAAGAAAAATCAAAATGTGGTTGAATCGGCGGCTTATGTAACGGTAGCTGATGTTGGAATAGCCTTCGTTGCCGGTCTATTGGTTATTCCAGCCATGTTCGTTGCACAAGCAAGTGGTATTCAAATTTTCAATCCTGAAACAGGCGCTTTGTTTTCGAGTGTTACGCTCGTGTTTGATGTACTTCCGGGTTTATTTGGAAATATCGGCGGATTTCTTGGCACCTTGGTTGGGTTTACATTCTTTATTCTACTAGGATTGGCTGCTCTTACCTCATCTATTTCACTTCTTGAAGTGCCTGTTTCATATGTTATTGATGAACATAATATCAAGCGTAAGAAAGCAGCCTGGATTGTTGGTGGTATCGTATCGGTAATTGCAGTTATCGTTTCTTTCAACCTCAACCTGATCGATGTTTTCGTATTCATTTTCAATGAAATAGGTTTGCCACTTGGTGGATTAATGATTTGTATTTTCCTGGCTTACTTCTGGAAAACAGAGAACGCCGTTTTGGAGATGAAAAATGGTTTTGAGAATATTGAAGAAACCTCATTCCCTAAAATCTGGACTATCTTTGTGAAGTTTATATGCCCAGTTTTGATTTTCATCGTCTTATTCACAACTCTGTACAACTACATTTTCTAGGAAAAGTATGCAGCAGATTAACCTTGTTAAACAAGGGTGCTAATAGTATCTTTTGCTCAACTTTTCACACGTAAATTACTATGCCAAAAATTTCTACTTCCGATTTCAGAAACGGGTTAACCATTGAACTTAATGGTGAATTATACACCATTACTGAGTTTTTGCATGTTAAGCCCGGAAAAGGTGGCGCATTTGTTCGTTCTAAATTAAAAGGCGTTGTTACCGGCAAAGTGCTCGACAAAACCTTTAGAGCAGGCGAATCAATGGAGGCCGTTCGTGTAGA
This sequence comes from Balneolales bacterium, assembly GCA_007116685.1. Taxonomy (GTDB): domain Bacteria; phylum Bacteroidota; class Rhodothermia; order Balneolales; family Natronogracilivirgulaceae; genus SKIC01. The sequence goes on along the minus strand of SKIC01000166.1, from coordinate 475 downwards.
ACGTCACCCGCACCAATACCTTTACTTTGATGGTGACCTATACCACTTTATGCACCAGGAAACTTTCGAGCAAATTGCTTTGCCTGCTACTCAAGTTGATAAACCTGAGTTCATGAAAGAAAGCGAAACGGTTACTTTGGTTATCAATGCAGACAGTAATCAGGTTTTATTTACCGAGTTGCCTGATCATGTTACTACTACTGTCTCAGAAACAGACCCCGGTGTACGTGGCGATACCGCTCAAGGAGGCTCAAAACCAGCAAATATTGAGTCCGGCGCCTCTGTAAATGTACCGCTGTTTATCAATATCGGTGATGTTATTAAAGTTGACACCAGAAATGGGTCGTATGTTGAACGTGTAAAAGCTTGAACTAAAGGAAAAGGATATGGACTTAAAAGTAATAAAAAACCTGTTGAACCTTATATCTACCAGTGATGTGAATGAGGTCTCAATTGAAGAAGGCGACTTCAAAAT
>SKIC01000260.1 GCA_007116685.1 Balneolales bacterium | reverse complement strand
TTCAATTCTAATCAATTAACAAGTGTAACAATTGAAGGGCAAGATCCCACTAAGTTTAATGATATTTGGACTGATATTGGATTTCCTATTGAATTGATGCCAGAATGATAGTTTTATGTTTATTATGAAAAATAAAGTTTCAAAAAAATTATCGGGGTAGGGAGATTGTGAACGTAGTTCCCCGGTTTTCCTCACTAATCAGATCAATATCACCATTGTGCTGGTCGATAATTTCTTTAACGATAGACATTCCCAGTCCGGTGGATTGCTCTCCATAGATACCTGCACGTTTAGCTACTGTGAAGCGATCAAATACTTTCTCCTGAACTTCAATAGGGATACCAATTCCGTTGTCAGAAACAATGATATAGCTGCTGTGCTCGTCTTCCTTAAAGCGCAGAGATACAGTACCGCCTTTGTTAGTAAATTTAAGTGCATTAGATAATAGATTATCGCAGACACGTTCTATTTTGTCAGCATCTCCTTTTAAATGTGCTACTCCTGAGTTCTCTTTTAACAGGGATATATTCTTCTTTGCTGCGGTATCTCTAAACTTAGAAATGACTTTATCACAAAGTTCTTCAACATCTATATCATTTTTAACCAGTTTATCGGCTTCAGCCTCAATGGTTGCCAATTCAAGGAGATTGGATGCAATAGTTAGTGCGGTATCACTATTCTTGAAAATGGCTTGAAACATCATAGATTTTTCAGCCTCGCTCAATTCCTGATCATCATTTAGTAATTCTGAATATGAGTATATAGATGAAATCGGATTTCTGATATCGTGAGCAATAGTGGCCACTAATCTGTCTTTATCATCATTTAGCTTGAGTAACTGCTTTTCAAACTTTTTCCGCTCTGTAATGTCCTGTATAACTGAGTACACTACCTCTTTACCATTGGCATCAGTTAGTTTTACGCCATTAACCAATACAGGAATCAGTTTGCCTGATTTGTGAACTAATTCTTTCTCATAAGGTCCAAATCGGTTAGTTGTCTTCAAAATCTCTAGTTGTTCTTTGCCACTATCATGAAAAACTCTCGGAGTGATGTCTGAAACAGATACATTCAAAAGCTCCTCAAAAGTATAACCGGTCATTACCAGAAATTGCTCATTACAATTGGTGTATAAACCATTGGATAATTGGTGCATCGTAATACCAACAGGAGATAATTCGTAAAATGAACGGTATTGATTTTCACTCTCTGCTAATTTATTTCTGGCATCCTCTAGCTGTTGGTTCTTTTGCTTGAGTTCTTCAACTCTTTGCTCTACGAGATTCTCAAGATTGATTTTGGCCTTACGAAGCCTTCTGGTGTACAGAGAAGTAGAACCTGCAATTAAAAATCCCAATCCAAAAATGAAAAAAATGATTGTGCTGGTCTGGAAATACCAGGGAGGCATAACATAAATTGGAACAACAAGGCTCTCACTCCAAACATGACCACTCGTTTGTAAGGCTCTGATAAACACAGAATGCTCACCTGTTGACAAACCCGCAATATTCAACTGAGTTCTTCGTCCGATATCAATCCATGGTTCGTTTTCATCGTCTCGGTATTGATATGAAACGCCGGAACCAGGATGGCTTAGGCTCACGAAGTAAAGTCCAAGAATAGATGTGTTGGAGAAGGTGAGAGGATAATCAAAGGGAATCACCTCGTCATTTACAGAGGCACTCATTAAAATAGGTTCTCGGGTAATTCGATATTCCTCCTGACCCTCAAAAACGCCAACCCCTGATGGTGTAGCAATCCATAAGGTTTGATCATCTGTTTGCAGAACGCCTCTGTAGGAAATTGTTCTCGAAGGAATACCACCTTTTTCTTCATCAAATTCTATGGTTAGACTTCGGGCTAAATCATGATGAAATACACCATTTTCAGTTCCAAACCAGAAATCGCCATCTTCTTGAATTGCAATAGCTTTTATGTATTTTCCTTGAACTTCTTCACCTAATCTTAATTCTGTAAACTTCTTTTGTTCATAATCATAAAAGTAGACTCCTTGATTACTGGCGATATAGACATTCCCGAAACGATCAATACCAATATCATTTACGCGCATTTCGGATAGGAAATTTCGCCCATTTGATGAGTAATTATTTTCAATAGCCTCAAATTGATTCTCATCCGGATTGAAATAATAGAGTTTATACTCACCTGAAGAACCTGCAAAAATATGTCCTGCCGGACCCTGTCTGATTACATTCAGAGTTTGGCTAATACCACGAGATGCTCGGTAGTTACTAATTCTTAAATCCTTATTAACCTTACTAGCACCTAGCTCGTTGTACTGTAGAAACCAGATATTTCCGTCCTTATCTGTCATGGAATAGAAAATCGAATTCTCATTTTCAGCGGCCATCACTAATTCTGATTCCATGGTATCGGTCTGATCCAAAGCCAGTCTGTACAATCGACCAAGCGAGGAGCCAACCCAAACGTGAGTTTCTGTTGATGTGACGGTTAATAAATCATCAAAAACCTGATTTTCAAAGATTATATTAGATTGAAAGGGCGAATTATCAGTGGCAGGAGTGATATCATACACAAAATGTGCGTCGGTAATGAAAAACCTGTTTAAGCTCGGATGTCTGCTTATGGCTTGAACATAATTTCGCTCTTGCTGAATGGGCAATCTGAAGAAGGGTGTTCGATACATCAAACTAATGCCATCATCTGTTGCAGCCCACAGCATATTGTTTTCATCCTTAAATAATCTGTTAATAGTATTCAGATTATAGTTTTGGATTTTATAGGGTTGCCACTCACCAAATTCGTAGGTAAGCAGAGTTAAACCGGTTTCCCAATTGTTCCAACCACCAGCAAAAACTTCGCCTTCACCGGCTGTAATCAATGAAGACACCCCGGGCAAAGGCAAAATATACTCTAATCGAAAAGGCACTTCAGTATTACTGTCATCTTTTATGATTTGATAGATTCCGGCTGCAGAACCAATCCAAATATGTGAAGTATAGGGCTCAAACATCAGAGTATTGATGGTGCCTGACGGTACACCGGTATTATTTGGTATTTCTACAAAAGTATCTGAATCCGGATCTAACCAAAACATATAGCCTTGTTGAGAAGAGGCGAATAAATTACCGTCGGCATCCTCTGCCATTTCAAAAGAGCGGATAAAGCTACCCGTACGATATTTTTCTGAAAAAGTATATCTCTGCAAAACCGAGCCATCATAACGCACCAAAGAATAAACTTCTCCAATCCAAAGATTGCCCTTACTGTCTTCAAATAATGATTTAGGATACATCAAATTATCAGGACCTACGGAGGCACGACCAGGCAGCAGCTCTTCAAACCTAACATCACCCGTTTCTATATTCTGAGTAATTTCACTAACACCTCCATCATGAGCGATAAGCAAACGATTATCACGGGTTAAAATGAACTGCTTAGGATATTGTTCGGATAAATCTTCTGTGAAATGAACAAAACGATTTCCATCAAAGCGCACAATACCCATATCAGTGGCTATCCAGATGAAGCCATTCTCGTCTTGAAT
>SKIC01000321.1 GCA_007116685.1 Balneolales bacterium | reverse complement strand
CCTCAATATTACAATATACTCCAAATTTTGAGTAAAGGGGTAAACAAACGGTTAAGAAATCACAGGTGAAATGGGAATACAAAAAGTCCTTAACTCAATTCTCTGAATAGCTTTTCCCATTTCTTGAATACAAGCTCAGGGTAAAATTCTGCTGATCGATTCAACGATAGCTCTGAGTATTTTTTATAAAGCTTTTGATCCTCAATTATCCTAATCCAATTTTGGTAAAGTGCATTAGGATCTTTTTGGGGGATAATTAAGCCGGAATCACCGGCAGTTTCAGGAAGTGCGGGCATATCGTTTACCAGAACAGGTAAACCAAAACACATCGCTTCGATTAATCCCATACCAAAACCTTCAGGAGCATCGGGAGTATGAATCAAAACTTTCGATTGGCGGTAAATATCAGCTAATTCATCCGCACTCAAACTGCCAAAAAATGTTATCTGCTCAGAAACTTCCAATTGCGCTGCCAGTTTCTCGGCTTCTTGTTTAAACTCACCATCTCCAACTACTGCCAAACGCAGAAATTTATCTTGCTTACGAGCAATAGAAACAGCCTCAATTATTGTTGAGAGTCCTTTAGTCTTGATTAAACGCCCAACAAAGATTCCATCAAATTTCTTTTCGGCAGATTTCGTCGCTTTTTTGCTTTTCGCAAGTATTTCAGGAGCAATCATGTTTGGGATTACTACACCATCAACCCCGGCGGACTTTAGTACATGAGAAGAAACCCCTACATGCTTCGCAACCCGCTTTTTCATAGAATTGCGAAGAGCATCCCCAATAATATCTTGAGGCTTCCAGGTTTTTCTGAGTCCGTCTGTAATCATGGCGTGAATCAAAATGGTTGGGATACCGGATGGCCATGCTCCTAACCATGCACGAACGCTAAATCCACCGTTGACGATTAAAAGATCGTGGGATTTACAAAGTGAAAATAGTTTTCCGAATGAAGGCTTTCGTACTATGGAAATCTTTTGATGTAATGGTTTATCCAATGTCTGATTTTCATCAGGAGTTTGGGTTACAATAGTTACTTCATAACCATTACTATATAATTGCTCAGCAAGAAGATAGGTAGCCATCTCAGTGCCACCCACCGAAGGAAAATAGAAACTGCTATATAGAAGAATCTTATGCATTATCTGACTTCTTCTTACTCACTTTGTCATATAATATTTCCACCTGCTGCGCTACATTTTCCCACTTGAATACCTTTGATTCTGTAATCATTTCTTCTCTTTTATTCAGCCACAAATTTTTATTGGATTGCAATTCCTTTATAAAATTTGCTGCAGCTCCATCATCATTTGGGCTAACATAAAAACCTTTATCTAAAGACAAGTACTCTGGCAAAGCCCCAATTTTTTCAGATACTACAGGTAAACCACAAGCCATAGCCTCAAGTAAGACGTTATTGGCAACGGCATCCTGTAAGCCCAAAAGCAGCACATCTGATTCTTGATATGCTTGTTTCAAAAAGGCATCAGGTACATTTGAGTAAAAAGAAACGTTGGGTAAATTTTCGAAATGAAAGCGATGATGATTCTGAGAGATTACCTTAAAATGGAAACGTGAATCATTTAGAAACCGCTCTGCAACTCTTCGGTAAAAAGGGAAGTTTCTACGCCAATTACCCACCATCAGGATTTCAAATGTTTTCCTATTGTTTGTGTGAAACTGATTTCTATCATCAGGCACAAAATATTCTGTATCAACGCCGTGCGGAATTACGTGGAGTTTTTTCTCAGGAATTCCATTTTCAAGGAAGAAGTCTTTTTGATTGCTGCCTAATAAAACCAAAGCATCTACTCTTTTCAATATTTTTGGTTTTTGAAGTATTTCACCCAAATCACTTGGACAGGCATGTATGGATAGAATCAACTTTCCGGCCAGTTTATGATTGAAATACGGCAGTAAACCGATGGCATTATCCCCATATAAAAAATGGCTGATTAAGGCATCGCCATGTTTACGAGATTTTCGCCAGGTGGCCCACTCCGCCTCCACTCCATCCCACATATACCATTTACTGGCAGTAAATTGACGTAATGCACGCTCCAGGTTTTTAATCCAGAAATTCTCAGCGTTTTTTCTGACGCGAAAAACGACATCCTGCGCATCTATGTAGCGAATCAATTGCTCATAACCGCTATGCGAGGAGTGATACGGTACTTTGGTAGTAAAAAGTGCAAGGTGACGTTTCAAAATTTCTCCCCTTTTAACGCACTCATAATCTGAGTTCCCAAATTGTAATCGGAGAAATGGTCTATCACATATTTTCTAGCGCGCATTCCTAATGAGGGGTCTTTTGTTCGCCAATCAGAAAACGTATCCATAGCACGGGCAAGTTTTTCGGCTGATTTTACCTCTACAAGTCCGTTTGCAAATTCATCACCCAATACCTCAGGAACACCACCTACGTTAGTGGCAATAACAGGGATTTCCAAAGCCATAGCTTCTAATAATATTCTTCCAAAGCTTTCTTCCCAGGAAGGCAATACGATTACATCACAAGTCTGCATTGCCTTAGCAACTTCGGAGGTATGAGGGAAAAAATGAATATCATTTTGCTTTCCCGATTCACGAGCTGCTAGTTTACATTGCTCCAAAAAATCATCCTCTGTCCCCGCTCCACGTACATTTCCATAAATATGTAGTTCAGCTGAGACTTTCATTTTCCCAAAGGCATGGATTAAATCTAGAATTCCCTTCTCCTTACACAAGCGGCCAAAGTAGCCAAAGATTGGTTTGGGATTTTTAGGGGGAATACCATCCGGTTTCCATTCTTTGATATTTATTCTGTTCGGAACAACTCTAAACTTGTGCTCAGGTATACCTGCATCTATATATGACTGTTTTACCGCTTCCGAATTAGCAATTAAAACATGAGCCGAAACCAATCCCCATCGGTATTGATGAGATAAATAATGCGGACACATCAATCGAAGATGACATGCCAATTTAATACCTGTAAGCCTGGAGAGTAAGGTGAATATGGGCAGATCAAAATATTGATTACAATAAATCACATTCCACTGTCTACGAAAATGAGCTCCGTACAGCTTTAGTACATCCAAAAGCATCCCTGGAAATTTTGAACTCGAAAACACACGGTTGGAAATGCGTCTTTCGTAAACAACAAAATCTCTGTAAGATTCTAGCAACTCACCTTCCTCCTGATAGCACAAAGAAATCTTTGTATCAGGTTTTTGGCTCAATTGAGTCAATACCTCAAATAGACTTCTTTCTTGTCCTCCGGCAAATTTTGTTGGTTGCTGATCTACAGCAAGAATATTCATGTAATTGGATTATGATGTACTCGAATGGTTAAAAATAGGCATTTACAATCTCTATAGCCTAAAAGTATTCAGCAAATTGATACCTGAGACTAAAATTATAGACTTAATCAAAACCCATTTATTTTTAATCCTGTAAGCGCTTTTAATACGAGTCTATTTTACAATTTACTTACAATTCACCTAAATATTTTAGTCCATTAATCACATATTCTTAATTAGAGGCTTATTTCTGTTGTTCTAAATCAGGTATTGCCAATATTTTT